>JBQCFV010000387.1:0-7558 GCA_051958695.1 Chitinophaga sp.
CCAGCTTTCGATATATTCTTCTACGGACTTCTCATGAAAACGTTTGAAGTCCGCGCCGCTGATGTAGTCTTTGTCGCCCGTCCAGAGATACATGCGCCAGCAGGCGTTCATGATATCGAAATTGGCGTTGAGGTTGTACCAGAACTCTTTGTCGTTGCGGTAATCCTCCGGCGCGGGTTTGCCTTCGCGGTTCATCTCCCAGTACGAGCACCAGTCTTTGCTTTCGGAAATGTTGCGGGCGAAAAGGCTGAGCATGTTTTTGTTCTCCTTTGCCAGCCCGAGTATCTCGCCGCCGATGCTCTGGTGCGCCACATCGCGCATGCAAAAGGCGGAGCGCGGCGGCAGCGCCGATTCATACCAGGGGCCAACGGGGTCGGCCGGTTTGCCCTTGTACGACAACGCCATGTTTTTCGCCCAGCTGAAAGCCTGTTCCAGCGCGGCGTCTGAAGAACGGAAGGAAACCGCTCCTCTCTGCCCTACCGCGGTCAGCGACCAGCAGAACAGGACAGGAAGGAGAAGGTTTCGTATCATCATTGTTTGCATCAATACTCCGGATTTTGATCAATATTATTGTTTTTCTGTCTTTCGGCACGCGGAATGGGATAATAATAAAAGCTGAGCACCCATTGCCTTTGCTGCACCACGAACTGCTCGTAAGCGAACGTGCCGTCCGGCTGCTTTGTGATCACCACGCCTTTTGCATCCTCAGAGCCGATCTCCGCCATCTTCCAGCGCCTGATATCAAAAAAGCGATGGCCTTCGAAACATAGCTCGATCCTGCGTTCCCGCCGGATGCTTTCCATCAGCGCATCGCCGGTGGGGAATATTTCGGGCAGGCCGCCTTTTTCCACGCGCACTTTATTGAGATAGGTCTGCGCTTCACCGGTCTCGTTCAGGGCCGCGCAGGCTTCCGCGTAATTGAGATAGATCTCCGACAGCCTGAACACCACCCACTGTTTGCTGTTAGGCACATTGGCCAGCCAGTCGTGCGAGGCGTCTACCATCTTGCGCACGCAATACCTTGTTTTGGAGGCGTTCCAGGGCGAGAACGGGCTTTGGGGCGAATCGTCGCCGCCTTCGTAGAACTGCGTGGCGCGGCCTTTGAACTGCTGGTCGTTTGCGAGGATGTCCGCATAAAAGCGCGGCTCGCGGTTGGCGTAGGGGTTGGCGGCGTGCGCGGGGTTGCTCCAGTCGAACGGCGAGCCGTCGGCCATCGCAAAGGCGTCCACCATCTGCTGGATGGGATTGTAGGCAGAATAACCTTCGTATCCGTTGGGGCTCATGTCGCGGTCGTAGGTGTTGAAGCGGTCTTCAAACACGGTCTCGTTGTACACTCTCGCCATGATCACTTCGGGGTTGAAAAAATCGAGGAAGACGTTGTTGTAGGTGCCGTTGCCGGCATTGCCATGGAGGGAATAACCCAACTGCATCA
Organism: Chitinophaga sp.; assembly: GCA_051958695.1. Lineage (GTDB taxonomy): Bacteria > Bacteroidota > Bacteroidia > Chitinophagales > Chitinophagaceae > Chitinophaga. Next base: position 1,433 of record JBQCFV010000387.1, read on the forward strand.
CGGCTTTTGCGGCATCGCGCGCGGCGCGCCAGCGGCCGAGGTCGTTGCCCGGGTTGTAAAGCGGGCTGGCGGCATACAGCAGCAGCCTCGATTTCAGGGCCAGCGCCGCTCCCTGCGTGGCGCGGCCTTTCAGCTTCGGATCGTCGTAGTCTTTGGGGAGCAGCGCCACGGCCTTTTCGATGTCGGCAAGAATAAAGTCGCGCGTTTCGTCCCAGCTGGCGCGTTTTTCCTGGAAGCTCTTGTCGTTCACGTCATACACCTTGTCCACCAGCAGCACGCCGCCGAACCTTTTCAGCAGCTCGAAATACGTGAGCGCGCGGAGGAACCTCGTTTCGCCCTTCAGCCTGTCCACCAGCGCCTTGTCCGAAGATGCGGCGGCCAGCTTTTCTTCGTTCATAAAAAAGATATTGGTATACCGCACCGTAGCGTACAGCGTGGACCAGAAATTAAGCGAGCTGGCAAAATTGTCCGGCGTGCCCTGCCCGGTCACGGCGGTGTTCTCGTTCATCCAGTTGAAGTTGGAATACAGCTCGTCCGTTTGCGCGCCCCAGCCGAAACCCGCGTCCTTAAAGGCGAATACGCCGCGTGCATAGATGTTGTTCACAAACAGTTCCGCCAACTTGGGATCTTTCCAAACGTCCTCGTCGGAAAACGAGCTGAGCGGTTTCAGTTCCAGTTCTTTACTGCACGAGAACTGTATGGTGAGCAAAACGCCCAGGCATAAATATATCAGTAAACGTTTCATATAATTTCTTTTAAACTTTTAGAAGGATACGCTCAGACCCGCGTTCAGCACTCTCTGCTGCGGGTAATAGCTGCCGTTGTCCGCCGGGCTTTCGGGATCGAATGAGGGCCCGAACTGATCGATGGAGAACAGGTTGCTGCCGTTCAGGTACAGGCGCAGGTTTTGCACATGCAGCCGTTGCAGCCGGTGTACGGGCAGGTTGTAGCCGATCTCTACCGTCTTCAAGCGGAGGAACGATGCGTCGCGCAGCCAAAAATCGGAGCCCCAGCCGTTGGTGCCGGTCGTTCTGCCCGTTGGCCCGTTGAAGTTGCGGGGATAGCCGTTGTCGCCTTCCTTCTGCCACCTGTCTTCAAAAAACTCTCGCGACATGTTCAGCCCCGATGGCATGAGGTATGCTTTCGCACGCGCCTGTCCCTGGAAAAAGACGTTAAAGTCAAAGTCCCTGAAAGTGCCGCCAACGCCAAAGCCGAACATGATCTCGGGCGTTCTGCCCATGGACATTTTTACTTTATCGAGATCGTCGATCACCTTGTCGCCGTTCTTGTCCACGTAACGGATATCGCCGGGGCCGGTGTTGGTGCCCTGGGCGCCCGCGGGTTTCACGGCTTCTTCCACTGCCTGCGCATTCTGGTACAAGCCGTCGGAGAGGAAAAGCGACCAGGCGTCTATCGGGTAACCGGTTCTTTTCTGGTACTCGGGCAGGCCCGGCGTTTCGTCGATGAACAGCACTTTGTTGCGCGCGTAGGTAAACGTGCCTTTGAGGTTGTAGGAAAACGAGCTGCTCACGCGCCGGTTGTAAAAGGTCTCGAAATCGAGGCCGCGGTTCAGCACTTCGCCGATGTTTTCCGGCGGCAGCGAAAGACCGGTGTATTCAGGCACGGAGGCGGAACGCTGGATCAATATCCTTGAACGTACCGAGCGGAAATAATCAAGGCTTACGCCGAGCGCGCCGTTGAGAAACTGCGCGTCCGCGCCGATGTCTGAAGTTTTAGCCACTTCCCAGGTAATGCGGGGATTGGGCGTGGCGCCGAGGTTCAGCAGCTGGTAACGCGAAGCGTCCATCCCGAAATAATAACCAAAGCCGGGATTGTATTGCTGCAGGTAATAGAATTGCGGAACGGCGTCGTTGCCCACCATGCCCCAGGATGCGCGCAGCTTCAGGTCGCTGATAAAATTGGATTGGAAGAACGTTTCCTTCGAAACCCGCCATGCGGCGGACACGGAAGGGAAGAAACCAAAACGGTTATCCTTCGGGAAGTTCTGCGAGCCGTCGTAACGCATGGCGAGGTCGAGCAGGTACTTACTGTTGAAGCCGTAGGAAATGCGGCTGATATAATTGATACGCGCGGCCTGCCCTGCTGAAGAACCCGTCTGCTGGCCGGTTTCGCTGCCGGTGAACAGCTGGTCCACCGCATTGCTCAGCAGGTTGCGCCGGAATGCGGTGATGCCGTCGTTGGCGGCTTTGTACAATTCGTACGAAGCAAATGCGTCGATGGAATGTTTGCCGAAATGCCGGGCGTAACCGAGGCGGATGTTGTACAGTTTCTCCACACCGTCCGTACGCGTTTCGGTAAGCTCGGGCGCTACCTGGGAAGTCACCTCGCGGTAATCGCCGAGAGCGGCGTCGTACGCGTAAGCGGGCGGTGGCGTTTTTTTGAAGCCTTTGTATTTGCCGTTGCTCAGATCGTAGGCGAAATATCCCTCCAGCGAAAGCCCTTCCGTAATGGATGAAAGGTTCCAGCTGAACGAAGTTTTGGTTTGCAGGTAATTCGTCGTTCTTCTTTCGTACCCCAATGCATCGCTCGTAACGTACACCATGCTGTTGCCGGGACCGCCGCCGATACCCACGCCCACTTTCCCGTCAGGGTATACGGCCGTGAGATAAGGGTATGCCAGCCAAAGCTCGCGGTACACGCCGCCTGCGCTGTAGCCGGGCACGCCGGAGTTGGCGAACTGGTTGCGGTACAACGCGTCTACGCTGATGCGGAAATTGTCCACCGGCGTGATGTCTACGTTCAGCCTGGCCTGCGCCTGCTTATAAAAAGTGGAATTGCCTTTATAGTTGCCGTCCTGTTTTTCGTACTGGCCGGAGGCGAAGTATTTTATTTTGTCCGTGCCGCCGCTGAGGGAAATGGTATAGTTCTGCTGGAAGGTCCATTTTTTCATGATAGCGTCCCACCAGTCGGTGTTGGGATGCGTGAGCGGTGAAGAGCCGTCCTTGTATTTCTGCAGGTCTTCGTCAGTGATGGTCCTGCCGGTGCCGGCGCCGGGTAACGTGTAATATTCTTTCTCGGCGATGGCGTACTCGTAAGAGCTGAGCATGTCCGGCGTGCGGGTGGGCTGCGTAATGGCGGTGTTGGCGGAAAAGGTCAGCGAGCTTTTACCGCTCTGACCGCGTTTGGTGGTGATGAGGATAACGCCGTTGGCCGCACGTGCGCCGTAAATGGCCGCGGTAGCGTCTTTCAGCACGGTAAACGATGCGATGTCCGCGGGGTTGAGCCGCGCGAAACCGCCCGACCTGTCGGGGATGCCGTCTATTACTACCAGCGGCGCGGTATTGCCAAGGGTGCCTTTGCCGCGGATAAAAATGGACGCATCGTCGTTGCCGGGCTCGCCGCTGCGCGTGTTCACAATAATGCCGGAAACCTGCCCGGCGATGGAGTTCGTGAGATTGGCGGCGGGGGAACGCTCCAGCTCCTTACCCGTTACGGACGATACGGCGCCGGTGAGGTTTGCCCGCGTTTTTGTGCCGTAGCCCACCACGATCACTTCATTGAGCGACTTGTTCTCGATTTGTAAAGTGATGTCGATCACCGCCCGTCCGTTCACCGGGATCTCCTGCGGCGCGAAGCCGGTGGACGAGACCGTCAATACCGCGTCAGGCCCTGATACCGTAATGGTAAAACTGCCGTCGCCGCCGGTAACGGCGCCGGTCTTGCCGTTCTTCTCCATCACGGTGGCGCCCGGAATGGCTTCGTTCGTGTCAGTGGTGATCTTACCGCGGACGGTATGGGATTTGGTCTGCGCAAAGCCGCACATGGCCGCCAGGCAGAAAAGCAGGGTAAACAGCAAGCCGTGTCTGCAGCGGAGCAAACGATGCTCCCCCCTGAAATGGTGATTGATCATAACGAGGCTTTAAGGAATGAATAATATGGAATCTAAAAGGTCACCCACACATGGATGGCGGCATATGCGCATATTTTGGTTGAGCGGTTCAACTGTTTTTTTATTCTGTTCTATTCTGTTCTACTGAACAAATATAAAACCCATTTGCTGATTTGCAAATATTTTTTTCGCATAACAGCCGTTAAAAAATTTTAAACGGCGCACAACCTTTCTCTGCTTGCCCGCGTATTCATTCATCACCCCGGATTTCCTTAAGGCTGTTTGCAAGACTTCTTCCGTCCTTCCCCTCTGCCTTTTTTTGTTCATTCTTAACCATCAAAAAAATTGAGAAACTATGAAAATCAATTCCACTCCGGCTACAAGCCAATCCCGCAGCGCCATCCCGGGCGCGCTGGCATTTATTGCCGTTTGTACCCTGCTGGTTTACGGCTGTAAAAAATTTGACGACCTGCCCAAAAAAGAAGTGACTGTCGAACTTATCGCCGAGGGGCTGGTATCGCCGCTGGGCGCTATCGAATCGCCGGACAACACCGGCCGGCTGTTCATCCTCGACCAGGCGGGCAGGATCTGGATCGTTGACAAGAATGGTCAGAAGCTGCCCACGCCCTTTATCGACGTGAGCGGTATGATGGTGACGCTGAATCCTAATTACGACGAACGCGGTTTGCTTGGTTTCGCGTTCCATCCGGATTATCAGCAGAACGGCAAATTCTATCTTTATTACAACCGCCCCGCGCGGCCGGGCGGCCCCGTGCCCGGCGCGAACTGGAACAACCTGAGCCGCATCGCAGAGTTCAAAGTGTCCGCCAATCCCAACCTCGCGGACATGAGCTCTGAAAGAGTGCTGTTCGATCTCGACGATCCGCAGTCCAACCACAACGGCGGCGCGCTCGCATTCGGGCCTGACGGTTATCTCTACATTGCCATCGGCGATGGCGGCGCGGCCAACGATGTGGCCAACGGGCATGTTACGGACTGGTACCTTCCCAATGCGGGTGGCAACGGGCAGGACATCGATTCCAATTTCTTTGGCAACATCCTGCGCATAGACGTGAACGGCGGCAGCCCGTACAACATTCCGGCAGACAACCCGTTCGTGGGCAAAGCCGGGCTGGACGAGATCTACGCCTACGGCTTCCGCAATCCCTACCGTTTTTCTTTCGACATGGGCGGCAATCATTGGTTATACGCCGGTGATGCGGGACAGGTATTGTATGAGGAGATCAACGTGGTAAGAAAAGGCGGCAATTACGGCTGGAACGTAAAAGAAGGCACACATTGTTTTAATGCCGCGAACAACAGCGTGGAGCTGCCCGGATGCCCCAATGTGGACGTCTTCGGTATGCGTTTCATCGACCCGGTGATAGAAGTGAACAACAGCGCGAACCCCGCCGGCGGCAAAGCGACTACCATCATCGGCGGCAATGTTTACCGCGGGCGCGAGATACCGGAGTTCAGGGGGAAATACCTGTTCGGCAGCTTTTCACAACCCGGCGGCACGCCCAACGGCGAATTGTTCATCGCCGATCCCCGCACTGGCGGCGGATTGTGGCAGTATGCGGAAGTTACGTTAAAAGATATGCCGGATGATCTCGGCTATTATCTGAAAGGTTTCGGGCAGGATATGAAAGGGGAAGTATATCTCACCGTATCAAGCATGTCGGGGCCGTCAGGCACAACGGGCAAGGTGTTCAAACTGGTGAAGGAGAAAGAGAATGGTCATGGTAAAAATGATCATGGCGGAAAATGGTAAGAAATAACAGGGCTGACTAAAAAAGCATAAAGGTGAAACCGCGTGTATGCGGCCCTTCACGTTTGCTTCCTGGTCAGCCCTGACTTTTATTCCGCGCGTCTTTATTTTTCCACCGGCACCGTCTTCATTCTCTTTTCCCTGCTCAGCACGCCGTAAGTAATAATGATGCTGAACAAAGTACACGCCGCACCGATCAGGAAATGTATACCCGGAAAAAAGAACGGCGCTTTATCGCTGGTGAAATAAGCGAACGAACCGTTCATGATCAGCGGGCCGAGAATGGTGGTCAGGCTCATGAGGCTGGTGAGCGCGCCCTGCAGTTCACCCTGCTGGTTGGGCGGCACGTGGCCGGATATGACCGATTGCAGCGAAGGCCCGCAGATACCGCCGAGACAGTACGGCACGAGGAAAACGAACATCATCCAGCCCTGCGTTGCGAAGGCGAACAGCACCATACCGACGATGTACAGCGACAGCCCGAGGTAAATGCTTTTTTCGTTGC
>JBQCFV010000388.1:0-4293 GCA_051958695.1 Chitinophaga sp.
CGGAACCACTTACCAGGATATAATTCTTCTCAGGGAATATCTTAACGATCTTCAGGCCCTTTACTTTCACTCTTTCGTTGCCCAGCTGGCCTGCCATGCGCATACCCTTGAAAACACGGGAAGGATAAGAGGAACCGCCCACGGAACCGGGAGCGCGCTGACGGTCGTGCTGGCCGTGCGTAGCCTCGCCTACACCGGAGAAGCCATGGCGTTTTACAACACCCTGGAAACCTTTACCTTTGGAAGTGCCCACAACGTCAATTTTCTCACCTTCAGCGAATATTTCGCAGGTGAGCGTTTCACCCAGGGCTTTTGCCACGGATGCGTCCGGATTACGGAATTCTGTAACGTAACGTTTAGGGGAGGTTTGTGCTTTCGCGAAGTGATTTTGTTCGGCTTTGGTGGTGTTCTTTTCTTTCTTCTCACCATAAGCTACCTGAACGGCGTCGTACCCGTCGGTGCTCTGGGATTTCACCTGGGTAACCACGCAGGGACCGGCTTCGATAATGGTAACGGCGGTCTGTTTGCCGTTGGCCTCGAAGATGCTGGTCATGCCAATCTTTTTACCAATAATACCTTTCATTGTGTTTTATAATTTAGCCCAGCGCCTGAGGGATCTCTAGCTATCCTCAGGATGAGCGGTTTAAATGCTATTGGGCGGCTACCCTGAAGGCGTAGCCTGTTGTTGATGCTGTCGTCATAAAACAACCCCGGGCGGGCTTTTCATCTCGCAGTTACCCGTTCTTTTAACAGGTCAATGAAACTTCTGCTTGATCGCCCACCCTGCTGAGGTCCTTTCTCCTACGCTTTGATCTCCACTTCTACGCCGGAAGGCAGGTCGAGCTTGCTCAGCGCGTCCACCGTCCTGGAAGAAGAGGTGTAAATGTCCAACAAACGCTTGTGCGTACATAGCTGGAATTGCTCACGCGCTTTTTTGTTCACGTGCGGAGAACGCAGTACCGTAAAGATTTTCTTCTCTGTCGGTAAAGGAATAGGTCCTGTTACCACGGCACCCGTGTTACGCACGGTTTTAACGATCTTCTCGGCAGATTTATCCACCAGATTGTGATCGTAGGACTTCAGCTTGATTCTAATTCTCTGAGACATATGCAATGAACTTCTTCTTTATTACCCCTCAATTTGGGAGGGCAAAGGTAATCTTTATTTTAATTGCGACAAATAATTTTAGCGGATATTTCAGGAGAATATTGACTTTTTGCCGCCGTTTCCATAGTTTTATAGACGTCAGGGATACCTCCGCAAAGGTAACGCGTTTATTTAACTTTTTTATTCCCAGGCATTTACCGGGCCTGCTTCGACCTTCTGCTCATGCAATCCGCTCTCACCGCCATATTTCTCCTTTTTTCCCTCGGCGCCCTCGCCCAACCGCAGGACTCCACCCCGCGTGAGCCCGATCCCGGCTTTTATGAGAACGTGCAGGCGGACCAGCTCCCGCAATTCCCCGGCGGACCGGGCAGGCTCGCCGAGTACATCCAGTCCAACCTCGTGATACCTTATATCCGGCTGGATGATGATACGACCGTGACGGTGAACGTGGATTTCGTGGTGGAACATACCGGCATGGTCAGCAACGTACGCGTCCGGAGGCCCGGTTTCCGGCAGCTGGACAAGGAAGTGACGGTACTTTTCAACAACATGCCGCCCTGGCGGCCGGGCTATCTCAACCGCAAACCCGTGAGCCTCAACCTCACCATACCCGTAAGCGTGAACCTGGGCAACACCCGGCGCAAGCCATACAACGTGCCCGCCCCCGAGCTGAGCAACCTGCCGCAATACCGCGGCGGCGGCAAGGCCCTCGCCTATTTTATCAGGAAGAACATGCGCTACCCCTCCGAAGCCCGTAAAGCCGGCATAGGCGGCGCCGTTACGGTGGAATTTCTCGTAATGTCCAACGGCGCGGTGGGCAACCCCGGCACCCTTGGCAATGCCATCGGTTACGGGCTGGAAGAAGAAGCCATCCGCATCGTGGAAAAAATGCCCCGCTGGATACCCGCCAAACTGGAAGGCCAGCCGGTTACCGCCAGGCACAAGGTGATCATCCGCTTCGAGCCACCCAAACAGCCCGTCTCCAAAGAGAAAACGGACTGATACACGCCTTCTGGCGCATACAGCCCGTTTCAAAAGGGGATATTTATTTTGTCTTTCCGGGGTGCCGCGTTACCTGCTCATGTCTGACTGTATCTGCTGCTTCATTTTGCGGCCCGGCAGGTAGATCTGGAACCCGAGGTTCAACCCTACCCGGTGCGCGGTGGTGGAGCTGCCGAAACCTACGGTGAGATCGTATTTCAGCAAGGCTTCCAGCGCGATGTTGGGCGTGATGAAATAGGCCAGCCCCGGCCCGAAACCGACGCCCAGCCCGTTAGTATTGGTGCTGCTGCCGCCGTCCACATCCACATTCACGCCGTTGATGCCGACATTGCCTTCGAGGAACCAGCGGGTTTTGTCCATTACCTCTATGCTTTTATCCCGGATATAATACCGGCCGAACGCCCCCACGCCGAAAGTGAAGGTCGTGGAACCGTTGCCGGTGGTAAGCCCGAGGTCCAGCTTGGGGCCGACGGCCAGGTCGTCTTTGATGAACCATCCTGCCTGCGGCGACAGGTTGAGGCTGAAGGTGCTGCCACCGTCCTGGAACGTGCCGCCGATATTGGCCAGTTGCGCGCCTACCAGTACGTTCCCTTTCTGCGTTTGTGCCTTGATGTTGGTGGTGAATAAAATGCCTGCCAGGATGAGGGTTAAGTAACCGATTTTCTTCATGGTGTTTCGATTTTGAAGTTTTTGCTTGCGATGAACATTCAATGGCCGGGGATAACAGGATATAGTTGATTATGAATACAATAGCTTAAGTTTTAACATCCCGGGCCTGAAAAGGTTGAGTCCATGCCTATTTTTTTAAGCTGGCAGACAATTTGTTGCTGTTTTCCCGGTTCTTATATAAATCCAGCGCTATGAAAACACTGGCCATATCCGCCTTTTTGCTTTGCCTGCTTGGCGCCAGCCCCGCCTGCAAAAAAAGTTCACCCCATACGCCCCGGCCGCCGGAAGAAGACCCGGACTGGCCAACGGACAAAGTCAGGGTAGTGCTGGACGACGGTATTTCCCACCCCTGGGAGATCCTCTGGGGGCCGGACAATCACATCTGGATGACCGAAAGGGGCGGAAAGATCAGCCGCGTAGACCCAAAAACGGGCGAGTTGAAACCGCTGCTCACCGTGCCGGACGTTGTAGCCAACGGCGAAGGCGGACTTTTGGGCATGGTGCTGCACCCGGATTTTTCACAAACGCCTCAGGTGTTCATCGTGTATAATTATGGGAATCCCTACCGGGAAAAGGTGGTGCGTTACCAGTATGCGAACGGCGCCCTTTCGCAGCCCACGGTGCTCATCGACGACATTCCCGCGGCCGGCATTCACAACGGTTCCCGCCTCCTGATCGGCCCCGACCGTAAATTGTATTACACTACCGGCGACGCCAGCACGTCCGCCAACGCACCATCCAACGCTTCGCTGAGCGGCAAGGTGCTGCGTCTCAACCTGGACGGGAGCATTCCGCCGGACAATCCCATCGCGGGCAGCCCCATCTGGAGCCGCGGGCACCGCAACCCGCAGGGGCTGGTGTATGTGAACAATATCCTGTATGCTTCGGAGCATGGCGCGGGGGTGGAAGACGAGGTGAACATTATCGAGAAGAACCGCAACTATGGCTGGCCAAACGTGGAAGGGCCCTGCAACGGCGGGGAAGTGGACTTCTGCAACGCCAACAATATCAAACAGCCCATCTGGAGCACGGGCAACGGCACCTTCGCCCTGTCGGGCCTGGATTATTATAACCACGATCGCATTCCGCAATGGAAAAATTCGCTGATACTGGTAAGCCTCAAGAACGCTACGCTTTACCAGCTGAAACTCTCTGCCGACGGGCAAACGGTGAGCGGGTCCAAGAATTATTTCGTCAATCAGTTCGGCCGGTTGCGCGATGTATGCGTGTCTCCCTACGGGCGCGTGTATATCTGCACGGATGCTTCACCGGGCAAGATCATCGAGGTGAGCGATCCGGAGTAACATGAATGGCAGCGCTTTGCTTGGGATATAGACGCTATATTTCACGGCAAGGCAACATCAAAAAAAGCCCCCTGCATGGTGCAGAGGGCCTTTTTATTTCTATCTATCAACTTGTGCTTGATTAGGCAGTCACTTTACCTTTCACCTTAGCCACCACTTCTTCAGCAATGTTGTTCGGTGCAGGGTTGTAGTGAGAGAACTCCATGATGGA
>JBQCFV010000389.1:0-2623 GCA_051958695.1 Chitinophaga sp.
CATCACCGGCGACCGGAAATTCGAGATCACGCCCAAGCTCGGCGATCATGTGATCGTGTTCGGCGACGGAACAGACATTGACACCAAGTTTTCCAAACTGCTGATATTCTACCGCGAAGGTTTGAGCAAAGCAGGCTGGAACACCTATTCAAGAATAAATATCGCGTATCGTGAAGAAGTGATCGGAACAAGAAGGGATGGAAAGAGCGCGCCCCCGCCGCCGATGTACCGGGACTCATCTATCGCCGATGTAACGATGGATGCGGACCTGGCCCCACCGGCAGCCGTAACCAACCCCCAGCCAGCGGGCAAACCGGCCGTTGCCAAACCGGCGTCAAAGCCAGTCGTAAAACCGGTAAAATCCGCTTCCAGACCCGCTGCCAAGGCGCCGCCAAAGAAATCAGGGCCGAAGCCGAAAGCAGTGTATACGAAACCTAATAAACGTAATCGCAACTAAAAACAATAAAGAACCATGAATCAGGAAGCTCCCATCATTGTAGGCCTGGATATCGGCACCACGAAGATAGCAGCCATCGCAGGAAGGAAGAATGAATACGGGAAACTGGAAATCCTCGGATTCGGGAAAGCCCCATCATTTGGTGTACAGCACGGCATGGTACTGAACATCGATCAAACAATAAAGGCCATCCGCCAGGCCCTGGAAAACTGCTACGCATCCAATCCGAACCTCGAGATCAACGAAGTGTACGTTGGTATCGCGGGCCATCATATCAAAAGCCTGCAAACGCGCGGCGACATCGTGCGCAGCGATACCGACGCGGAAATTTCGCAGAAGGACATCGACCAGCTGATCAACGATCAGTACAAAACCGTCATTCCCGCAAGCGATCAGATCATCGACGTGATCCCGCAGCAGTATATCGTGGACAGCCTGCAGAACATCACCTACCCCATCGGGATGAGTGGCGTGAAAGTAGGCGCGAACTTCCACATCATTACCGGTGACAAGAACGCCATCCGCAACATCAACCGCAGCGTGGAGAAATCCGGCCTGCGCATCAAGGACCTCGTGCTGCAGCCGCTGGCTTCCGCAGCGGCCGTTATGTGCGACATGGACTTCGAGGCCGGCGTTGCGATCGTGGATATCGGCGGCGGCACAACCGACCTCGCCGTGTTCTACGAAGGCGTGCTGAAACATACCGCGGTAATTCCCTATGGCGGCGAAAATATTACCAACGATATCAAGAACGGTCTTGGCGTGCTGAAAACGCAGGCCGAACAGATGAAAGTACAGTTCGGCTACGCACTGGCAGACGAAGCGAAAAACAACGCATACATCACCATACCCGGCCTCCGCGGCCAGAGCCCGAAAGAGATCTCCGTGAAAAACCTGGCGCACATCATCCAGGCCAGGATGAGCGAGATCCTCGACTTCGTGGTGTACCACCTCAAGCAGATCGGCATGGACAACAAGATGCTCAACGGCGGCATCATCCTCACCGGCGGCGGTTCCCAGCTGAAACACCTCATCCAGCTGACCGAATACAACACCGGCGTGAGCGCGCGCATCGGCTACCCGAACGAGCACCTCGCCAGCGGTCATACCGAAGAGCTGACCAAGCCCATGTACGCTACCTGCGTTGGCCTCATCCTGAAAGGATACAACGATTACGAGAACGATAAACGCGCGCTGGAAGAGAACTACATCAAGATCAACACCAGCTACATCGCGAAAGAAAAGGCATCGAGAATGGCGGAAGATGGAGAAGAGTGGTCAGAAGAAGAACAGACAGAAGAAACGGCGGACGCACGCCAGCGGCGCAAAGCGGCGGAACGCAACGCTTCCCTGAAGGGTTTCCTGGACAGGATGAAAACAAAGATCATCGACATGTTCACCGAAGAGGAAGACGCAAAGCTGTAAGAGCATGGCGTGATTGTTGCATGAATTATACAATTTTTTAAACAAGGTCGCAAAACAGTAGCGTAGGAAAAACGGTAGACCAAATACTAACCCAATTAAAGAGAAAGAGTCATGATACATTTTGATCTTCCAAAGGAAAAATCCTCAATCATCAAAGTGATAGGCATTGGTGGCGGTGGTAGCAACGCGGTGAACCACATGTTCAGCCAGAACATCGACGGGGTGAACTTCATCATCTGCAATACCGATGCGCAGGCGATAGCGAACAGCCCCGTGCCCAACAAGGTACAGCTGGGCCCGCACCTTACGCAGGGCCTTGGCGCGGGCGCCAATCCGCGTATCGGCGAGAAGGCAACGGAGGAATCTTTTGAAGAAATCAAAAAGATACTGGAGGTGAACACCAAAATGGCGTTCATCACCGCAGGCATGGGCGGCGGCACCGGCACCGGCGGCGCGCCTATTATCGCCAAAATATGTAAAGAGCTGGGCATCCTTACCGTCGGCATCGTTACCACTCCCTTTTCTTACGAAGGGAAAAAGAGAATGCTGCAGGCGGAAGAAGGCATCAACCGTTTGAAAGATTATGTGGACACGCTGCTGATCATTTCCAACGATAAGCTGCGCCAGAAATTCGGCGACCTGAAATTCAAGGCCGCCTTCGAGAAAGCGGACAACGTGCTGGCTACGGCGGCCAAATGTATCACCGACGTGATCAACAGCACCGGCCAGATCAACGTTGAC
>JBQCFV010000390.1:0-4613 GCA_051958695.1 Chitinophaga sp.
AAATGGCAACCGTAACCAGAGAGAACATTGGTTTATTAAATGATAAGATCACTGTGAAAGTGAGCCAGGAAGATTACCTTCCCAATTTCGAGAAAGCTGTGAAGCATTTTTCCAAGAATGCGAGCATTCCGGGATTCCGGAAAGGCCAGGTTCCTGCCGGCATGATCAAAAAAATGAGCGGCCAGGCCCTCTTCCAGGACGAGGTGCTGAAAACCGTGGAAAAGGAACTGATGGGTTACCTTCAGCAGGAAAAGCTGGAGATCTTCGCCCAGCCCCTTTCTCTGGACACGGAAGCCAAATCACTCGATTACGCGCAACCTTCCGAATATAATTTCGAGTTCGAAGTGGGCCTGAAACCCGCTTTCGACGTAGACGGCCTGCTGGCGAAAACGTCCCTTACCCGCTACAACGTAAAAGTAACGGACGAGATCGTGGACCAGGAGGTGGAGCGTTTGCAGCTGAAAGGCGGCAAAATGTCCGAGCCCGAAACCATCGATTCTGAAAACAATGTGCTCAGCCTGGAATTTCGCGAGTCCGACGCCAAAGGCAACGTAGCCGAAGACGCGGAGAAGAAAGAAAATTCCCTGCTGGTAAAATCCTTCTCCAAAGCCGCGCAGAAAGAGCTGCAGGGCAAAAAGGCCGGCGATACCCTCACCGTGCAGCTGTCCAAAGCCTTTGACAGCACGCAGGCGGAAGCCATCGTAAAAGACCTGGGCCTCGCTACCGACAAGGACGCGCTGGACAAATACTTCCAGCTCACGATCGCCAAAGTGGGCCTGATCGAAAAAAGAGAGCTGAACGAAGAGTTCTTCAACGAAGTGTACCCCGGCCAGGAGATCAAAACCGAAGAAGCATTCAGGGAAAAACTGAGAGAAGAGATCGGCAAGTACTGGAAGCAGGAAGCGACCAACCACATGCACAACGACCTGTTCGAGACCCTGGTGCACGAAACCCCCATCGAGCTTCCTAAAGATTTCCTCAAACGCTGGCTGCAGAAAGGCGGCGAAAAGCCCAAAACAGCCGAGGAAGCCGAACACGAATACCCGAGCTTCGACCATCAGCTGCGCTGGACGCTCATCAGCGACAAACTGATCCGCGATAATTCACTGGAAGTATCCTTCGAGGAACTGAAAGAAAACGCCCGTGCGAAAATCATGGGTTACTACGGCCTTGGCGGCGAACAGGCAGAATGGATGGACAGCTACCTGGAACGCCTGCTGCAGGACGAGAAATACGTAGACCAGACCTATCGCGAAATGATCACCCAGAAGCTGTTTGACTGGGCCGAAACCAAGGTGAACGTAAAAGAAGAGGAAATTTCTGCTGAAGAATTTGTTAAATTACCTCATAAACATCACCATCATGAACATTAATAACAACGAATTTAGGAAATATGCCATCCAGCACCGAGGGATCAGTAGCCTGGTTGTAGATAGTTACGCCCGTCACCAGATCAATTCGCTGACGCCGTATATCATCGCAGAGCGCCAGCTCAACGTGACCCAGATGGACGTGTTTTCCCGCCTGAGGGCGGACAGGATCATCTTCCTGGGCGATCCCGTCAACGATTACGTGGCCAACGTGATCACCGCCCAGCTGCTGTTCCTGGAATCCGCGGACCGCAACCGCGACATCCAGATGTATATCAACAGCCCCGGCGGCTCCGTGTACGCGGGCCTGGGCATTTATGATACCATGCAGATCATCAGCCCCGAAGTAGCCACCATCTGCACCGGCATGGCCGCCTCCTTTGGCGCAGTGCTGCTCGTGGCCGGCTCCAAAGGCAAACGCACCGCGCTGAAACACGCCCGCGTGATGATCCACCAGCCGCATGGCGGCGCGGAAGGCCAGACCTCCGATATCGAGATCACCGCCCGCGAGTTCGTAAAGCTCAAAAAAGAGCTGAACGAGATCATCGCCAGCCATAGCGGACAGTCCGTGAAACGCGTTGAAAAAGACGGCGACCGCGACTACTGGATGACCGCCGACGAAGCCAAGGAATACGGCATCATCGACGATGTGCTCGACAAAAATCCGAAGAAAAAAGCCGCGGAAAACAATCCTCAATAATGCTGAAACGTCCCGCTCCGGCGGGACGTTTTTCTTTCATCCATACGGAAAAACGGGCGGCGGTTTTCCCCCTTCCCCCCGAAAAAATGCTTAAATTTGTAGTTCCCGCAAGGGATCACCGCATACATATTAAAATTATTTAGATGAAAGAATCCAAGATACGCTGTTCTTTCTGTAACCGTAACAAGGACGAAGTAAGGATACTGATCGCCGGTGCGGAAGGGCATATTTGCGAGAACTGCGTGGCCAACGCGCAGGAGATCATTGACCAGGAGCTGAACCCGGCCGGGGAAACGCAAAAAAGCACTCCCTCGCACTTCGTTCCCAAAGTGGCGAAGCCGGTAGAGATCAAGCACTTCCTGGATGAATACGTGATCGGGCAGGACGATGCGAAAAAGATACTCGCCGTAGCCGTATACAATCACTATAAACGCCTTAACCAGCAGGTAACGGAAGACGATGTGGAGATCGAAAAAAGCAACCTCATCATGGTGGGCGAAACCGGCACTGGTAAAACGCTGCTGGCAAAATCCATCGCCAAGCTGCTGAACGTGCCCTTCACCATCGTGGACGCTACGGTATTTACCGAAGCCGGTTACGTGGGCGAAGACGTGGAAAGCATTCTCACGCGCCTCCTCCAGGTATGCAACTACGACGTAGAAGCAGCCGAAAGAGGCATCGTGTATATAGACGAGATCGACAAGATCGCGCGCAAAAGCGACAATCCTTCCATCACCCGCGACGTGAGCGGCGAAGGCGTGCAGCAAGGCCTGCTCAAGCTGCTGGAAGGCACCGAAGTACTCGTGCCACCGCAGGGCGGCCGTAAGCACCCCGAGCAAAAGCTCATCAAGGTGAACACGCAGAACATCCTGTTCATCTGCGGCGGCGCTTTCGACGGCGTGGACCGCATCATTTCCCGCAGGATACAAACGCATTCCATCGGCTTCACCGGCAACAAAGAGAAAGAGGAAGACGCGCGCAAGCACATACTCCGTTACGTGAACTCGCAGGACCTGAAACAATTCGGTCTCATCCCCGAGCTGCTGGGCCGTCTGCCGATCGTAACTTACCTGAACACGCTGGACAGGGACGCGCTTTCCGCCATCCTCACCCAGCCGCGCAACGCGCTCGTAAAACAATACAAAAAGCTGTTCAAGGTGGAAGGCATCGAGCTTACCATTACGCCCGACGCGGTGGAATATATCGTGGACAAAGCGCTGGAATACAAGCTGGGCGCCCGCGGCCTCCGCTCCATCTGCGAAGTGGTACTGGCCGACGCGATGTTCAACCTGCCTTCAGGCAACGAAAAAACATTTGCGCTGACCCGCGAATATTGTGCGGAGAAGCTGGAAAAGAGCACACTCGTCACTTTAAAAGTAGCCTAAAAACAACCGCATGCAGGAGCTGATCCAACAATTGAAAGACAAGGCCGGCATTACGGACGAACAGGCCGTAAAAGCGATAGAAGCCGTAAAGGATTTTGTAAAAAGCAAGCTGCCCCCGGTGATCGCGGGCAACGTGGATACATGGTTCGAAGGAATGGCCGGCAGCGCCTCCAGACCGAACGCCGCAGACGACTTCCTTGATTAGATCAGGCGCCGCGCACGATCGTGCGGAAAGCATCATAGAAGAAACACAACGCCAGGTCTGCCAGGTTCCGTACCGAAGCAACGATCAGTAAAAGCATGTCAATGATATTTTAAGCAGGGACGCCTTCGGGCGTCCCTTGTTGTTTATAGTATGGTTCCAGTTCTTTCAGCGTCCCGTTCTTTCTTGCCCTTTTGGCGAGAAAGCCGTACAGCCTCACCTGCAGGCCGTGCGGCAGGAAAGTGAGATACGTTTCACCCAACGCCGCCAATACCGCGAGGTATTTCAGCCGGGGCATCCCTTTTTTATTCACCCTCCCGTCCGCTGCCAGTCCGTACGCAATGCGCAGGCAGGCCTCGAACTGCCGCGCCGGGCTGATCGTGACCTTGAAGGTCACGGGATGCTGCGCGCTCGGGTTAAAGAACAGGTGACGCATATGTAACGGCACATCCGCCGTATCTCCCCTACGCAGGAACAAAAATTCTTTTCCCGCCCGGATGCCCAGCTCCCCTTCCACCACTTCAAAATGTTCGGTGAAAGTAGTATGATAATGCAGGCCGTTCTTCCCGCCCGGCTGCAATTCCACCAGCACGGTCACATGCGAGCCGCCGGTTTCTTCCGTCGTTTCAAGGAACGTAACCCGGTCCCCGATAAAAGGATTGGAAATAGTGCGTGGTAAAGCCATGTTGAAACGTTTTAAAGCTGCCGGAGGTTACAGCGTTTTGAGATAACTGTACAGCGCCTGCATTTCTTCATCGGTATAGTTCGCCGTCATTTTCCAGGGCATGTCTTCATTCTTCAGCTGGCGCCCGTCCGGTGTTTTGCCGCTGCGCAGCACGGTCATGAACTGGTTCAGCGACCATTTGCCGACATTGCCCGCGGCAGTGATATCCCTTGCGGGAGTGCCGCCCGGCACGGGATTCGGGCCGCCTTTGAGATTCGGGTGGTGGCAGCCC
>JBQCFV010000391.1:0-2616 GCA_051958695.1 Chitinophaga sp.
CCATCCAGGATGAGCTGCGGAAGCATTACCGGCAGGTAGACAGTTTCCTTGCTCCCCGCAGGCCCACCACTACAGGCACCATCAAGGTTTTTGTAAAATAAACCTGTAAGTTTGCGCCCGTTATCCCCGGAGGCATTCCCCTCCGGGGCGATATGGAAATCATGAAAAGCGGCTCCGATAAAGCAAAACTCATTCTCGCCCTGGGCCTCGTATACGTGCTCTGGGGCTCCACTTACCTTGGCGTGAAGATCGTAACGGAGGTGCTGCCGCCGTTCTTCCTTTCCGTGGTCCGTTTTATTTTCGCGGGCGGCATTATGCTCGCGATCGGTTTTGCGGTGGAAAAGGAAAAACCCACCCGCCGCCAGTGGCGGAATGCCGCGCTGATCGGCGTATTGCTGATAGGTATGGGCAACAGCGCGGTGGCGCTGGCGTTGAAATACATGCCGTCCGGGCTGGTGGCCTTGTTTATCGCGGCATTGCCGGCGTGGTTCGTGGGGCTGGACTGGTTGTTTTTCTCCCGTGAAAGGCCGAAGGCGCTCACCCTCTGGGGGCTGGTGCTGGGTTTTGTAGGACTGTTCTGCATTTTCGATCCTTTCTACCTTGTACACCCGGATTCAGTGATACGCAACTATCCTTTGTGGCCCATTCTCGTACTGACTATCGGCTCTATTGCATGGGCCTTCGGTTCTTTGCTGTCGCCCCGGCTGGATACTCCGAGACAGCTGACGTCTTCCGCCATCCAGATGCTTTCCGGTGTGGTTTGTTCCATCGTGCTGAGCGCATTGCTGGAGCATGACCAGTGGGAAGCGTTCAACGCCATGACCACCCGCACCTGGACGGCCATTGCGTACCTCGTGGTGTTCGGCTCGCTGGTAGGATATACGGCCTATAGCTGGCTGGTGAACCATGCGCCCGCGCGGCTTTCCGCCACGTACGCTTATGTGAACCCGGTGGTGGCGCTTATTCTCGGGTGGGTATTCCTGGGGGAAACGCTGAACACGCACGCGTTTATCGGTTCCGCCATCGTGATCGCGGGCGTGGTGCTGATGACGGCTAAAAAGAAGTGAACCTGGTCATGCAGCCGGTTCTGCATCGAACCGGGTGACAGGACTGTCAAAGCGTTATTTCGCCAGCTCCACATCAAACTGCACCACATCAGGGTTTCGCAGCAAATGATCGTTCATCTCGCTGATCAGCCGGTCGGGACCGCTGATCTCGTATTTCCCTTCAAAGATCACCTCTCCGGTTTTGTCTTCCGTGTATTTGCCCGTGATAAGGCGTGTGAACTTCAGCTGATGGCTGCTGAAAAGCGCCTCCAGCCCTTCCTGCGAAAGGTTGCGCTGACGGTATTTGACGGCGTAATATTTTCTTTCCCTGCGGTTCACGATCATATCTTCCGCGTACGAAAACATCCATAGGGCCAGCAAAGTAATGACCACGGCGCCGCCCGCGGTGACGTACTGTCCCGTGCCGATGGCCATGCCAATGGCGGCGGAGATCCAGATCACCGCGGCGGTGGTAATGCCGTCAATGGTGAAACCGCCCCGGAATATCACGCCGGCGCCGATAAAACCCACGCCGGTAAGGATGTTGGACGCGATACGGTCCGCCGAAACGCCCTGCCCGATCTGCTGGCTGAGCATGGTGAACAGCGCGGAGCTGAGGCAGATCAGCGATATGGTGCGCACCCCCGCGGCCTTGCGGTGGATCTCCCGTTCGAGGCCGAGCAGGAAACCGGCCAGCGTGGCGGCGCAAAGCCTGAGGATCATTACATCCGCTATTTCGTATGATATTTCCATAAGGTCAACAGCTTTTGGGGACCGGGATATTGTTAACGGCGATCAGCCTGTCCAGCCGTATCACCAGCCCGTTATCCGCCAGCAAATATTCTGCCTTGTTCAATACATAAAGGTCTTTTATTGCGGCCGACACTTCATGTTCTTCACCTTCCTCGTCGTAAAACCGCAACAGGCACACGGTACGCATGGTGGCCCAGGCTTCCAGGCGGTCGTAATAGTCGCAGTTGATGGGCGTATAGCCGTTTGCTGTCATGGTTAAAAAATTTGCTTTGCGAAATTAATCCTGACTGAAGTATTTTTGCTGCACGAAAAAAGGTAATCTATTAAAAAATTCCGGCATGTTAGAGTCTACATTTCAGTTTCCCGGCCAAACGGCCTTTTATAAAGGTAAGGTAAGGGACGTATACACCATTGAAGATAAATGGATGGTGATGTTTGTGAGCGACCGCATCTCTGCGTTCGACGTGGTGCTGCCGCGCCCGATCCCCTATAAAGGGCAGGTGCTGAACCAGATCGCGGCGATCATGCTCGACGCCACTAAAGACATTGTTCCCAACTGGGTGAGATCCGTACCCCTGCCCAACGCTACCGTGGGGCTGAAGTGCGAGACCTTCCCTGTTGAAATGGTCGTGCGCGGCAACCTCACCGGTCACGCGTGGCGTACGTACAAAAGCGGCAAACGCGAATTATGCGGCGTGGCGCTGCCCGAAGGGCTGAAGGAGAACGATTATTTCGCTTCCCCCATCATTACCCCCACCACCAAGGCGCATGAGGGTCACGACGAGGACATTTCCCGCGACGAGATCATTTCCAGCGG
>JBQCFV010000392.1:0-2228 GCA_051958695.1 Chitinophaga sp.
ACCGCAACCCGGAGATCGTGTTCGAGGCCTTTGTAAAAACGCAGAAGGCGCTGGAATCGTACGAAGCCGCCGGTATTCCCTGGACGCATATTATGGCCTACGTGGGCCCGGACAACAAGCCGGAGCTGGCGCCCCTGTACGCTAACCTCAACAAACGCGGCGTAATGTGCATGATCTCCACCGCGCCCACGTACGACAAGCTGCCCGGTGCGGCGGAAAGGGCGGCGGCCTACCGCTCCATCATCGAAAAAGGCGCCAGCCTCATCGAAGCGGACCGGTCCATCGAGGCGGCGGACGCCATCGCCTCCATGATACCGGCAAAAAGCCCGAAAAAGCGGTTTTTCGGCAAACAGAAGCTCAGGTAACCTATGCCTTTAATTGTATATCTGGTATCGTTTACGAGACAAAACCATCCTTTCACGGAAAACCGGTAGGAAGTATCCCTTACGGATATATCTTTGACCCGGTTTTTCATAGGATATGGTTAAAAATTTTTGAGGGCGGTATTCTTACCGCCCTATTTTTTTTATAATCCGTTCTGTTTCAGTTGTCAATCTCTGCGCATGTTTTTATAATTCACTGAGGCCCATGGCGCAACGTTTGTTGAACAATTTCCCCCGGTTTCCCTTATATTCATAAAAACCCGTTGTGTATGGCCGCCATCATCCCCGCCCTCATCGGGCTTATCGCCCTGCTTCATTTTTATTTCCTGTATCTCGAAATGTTCGCCTGGACCACGCGTGCGCCGAAGATATTCAAAACCATTCCCCCCGAGCTGTTCCCACCCACCAAAACACTGGCCGCCAACCAGGGGCTGTACAACGGCTTTCTCGCCGCGGGCCTCGTGTGGAGCCTGCTGATCGGCGATCCCGTATGGCAAAAGCATGTAGCCGTGTTTTTCCTGGTTTGCGTGGCTATTGCCGGGATTTATGGCGCGCTGACCGCCAGCAAAAGGATCTTTTTTGTGCAGGCGCTTCCCGCGCTGGTCACGTTATTACTGATCTGGCTGCTGTAGGGGGAAACGTTTGTATTTTTTCCGGAAGTACAGCATGCTCAGCAGGGTGCCCGCCAGCCCGGCGATACCGGTGATGAATACCAGCTGCATGTAAAACCCGAGCCAGTTCATTTTCACCTGCAGCACGGATTTGGCAAGCATCACGCCCACGCTGCCGAGGTAGCCGAACGAATCCGCGAGATAGATCAGGAAACCCACGTTGCCGGCAAAACGGAACGCGGCGATAAACCGGTCGAACAGGATGCTGTTGAACGGGATGTACACCATGTACAGCCCGAGGCCGGTAAGCAGCATCCAGGTGAACATTTCCGTATGGCCCTGCCCGTGCAGGACGGTAACCGCCAGCGCCAGCCCGAAGCCCGCCAGCATGAGCCACTGCGCGAGCATGAACGCTTTGAAATTGTGCTGCAGCCAGATCATGGCGGCGATCACCACGAGTATCACCAGCGAGATGATCGTTTCCGTTTTGGCGAACACGCCCGGCTCGAATACGGCGCCGGAATCGCGCCACATGTCGGCCATAAAGCTGTCGCGCACTTCGCGGAGGATGGTAACGAGGATATAGATGATCACCAGCAGCGAAAGGCCCGGCCAAAACCGTTTTAGCAGCGACCGCCGTTCGGCGCCCGTCATCGGCAGCCTGTCCATGCGCTGCCGTTTGTCCGCCTCCGTGGGCGGGGGGATTTTTTCCAGCAGGAACACGAATACGAGCAGGGCCGGCATAAACGCGCAGCCCACCACGAAAGGCATCTGGTATTCGGTAACGCCCCAGGCGTTCATCACCCATTGCGCGGTACTTTTCGCCAGTCCAGACGCAAAAATGAAGCTCACCGCCAGCGCCGCGCTGATAAGGTCGGTGGTGCGCCTTCCTTCCACATACGAAAACACCACGCCCCACAACATGCCCAGCGGGAACCCGTTGAGGAACAGGCACCAGAAATTGTACGGCGGAGGCACCCACGCGAACAGCAGCCACGCAAGCCAGGAAACGCCCGTCAGCGCAAGTATCAGCCAGTGACGGTTCACGCGCTTCATACCGGAGATGAACCGGATGCCGTAAAATTTGCTCAGCATATATCCCAATACCTGCGTGGCCACCAGCACTGTTTTATAATCGAGCCCGAAAAGCGTATGCCCCGCGAAAGCCCCTACGTTAAAGGCTTTGCGGAACGCGAAGATGGCGGTATAAGCGGAGAAGCTGGTAAAGGCGGCG
>JBQCFV010000393.1:0-3278 GCA_051958695.1 Chitinophaga sp.
ACTCCCATGGACTGGAATACGTATTTGCGGCGGTGGCGCTGGCGGGGCTTTTCCAGGTAACGGTGGGCGTGTTCAGGCTTGGGAAGTTCATACGGCTGGTGCCGCAACCGGTGATGTACGGGTTTGTGAACGGCCTGGCGATCATCATTTTCACCTCCCAGTTTGAGCAGTTCAGACTGGCGGACGGCTCGTGGCTGGCCGGCCCTGCGTTGTGGACCATGGCGGGATTGGTGGCGCTTACCGTCGGCATCGTATTATTGTTCCCGCGCATCACCAAAGCCGTGCCGGCCTCGCTGGCGGCGATCATCGTAGTGTTCGCGCTGGTGCAGGGATTGGGAATAGATACCAAGACCGTTCAAGATATTGCCTCCGTAAGCGGCGGTCGTCCGCCCTTCCATATGCCGCGCATCGCGCTGAATTTCGAAACACTGGAGATCGTATTTCCCTACGCGCTGATCATGGCCGGCGTAGGGCTCACCGAAAGCCTGCTCACGCTCAACCTGGTAGACGATATTACCGGCAACCGCGGCAGCGGCAACCGTGAATGCGTAGCGCAGGGCGGCGCCAACATCCTCAACGGCTTTTTTACGGGCATGGGCGGCTGCGCCATGATCGCGCAAACCTTCGTGAACCTTTCCGCAGGCGCAAGGGCAAGGCTCAGCGGCATCATTGCGTCGCTGACCATACTTGCCGTAGTGCTCGTGGGCGCGCCGGTGATAGAACGTTTGCCGATGGCTGCATTGGTGGGCGTGATGATGATGGTGGCCGTGGGAACTTTTGAATGGGGCAGCTTCAGGATCATCAATAAAATGCCGAAACAGGACGTGATCACCGGCATACTGGTGGCGCTGATCACCATTTGGCTGCATAATCTTGCGCTGGCAGTGCTGATCGGCGTTGTTATCAGCGCGCTCGTATTTGCCTGGGAAAGCGCCAAACGCATCCGCGCACGCAAGTACATAGACGACAACGGCGTGAAACATTACGAGATCTACGGCCCGCTGTTCTTCGGCTCGGTGACGGCGTTTACCGAAAAGTTCGATGTGGCGGGCGATCCGGCGGAAGTGATCATCGATTTCAGGGAAAGCCGCGTGGCGGACATGTCCGGCATCGAAGCGCTTAACAAGCTGACTGAAAAATACCGCACCGCAGGCAAAACGCTGCATTTGCGCCATCTCAGCGAAGATTGCAGGCGCTTATTGCACAACGCTTCTTCCGTTATCGAAGTGAACGT
Source organism: Chitinophaga sp. (assembly GCA_051958695.1). Classification (GTDB taxonomy): domain Bacteria; phylum Bacteroidota; class Bacteroidia; order Chitinophagales; family Chitinophagaceae; genus Chitinophaga. Next base: position 1,235 of record JBQCFV010000393.1, read on the forward strand.
GATGGAAGACCCTTCGTACAAGGTCGTTGCGGACTGATCTTATTTGTCCGCTCTTTTCATCAGGTAATAACTGACCGCCACCAGAAAAATGATCCCCGGCAGCGCGAGGAACGTCCAGCTCAGCTGACCGCGGTGGGCGTTCATGTACGATACGGAAAAGATGAGCATGATCACGAGGATAGCTTCCCAAAGCATCAGTTTCAGATCGCGCAGGGTTTTTACTTCACGCAACCAGGTTGGCATATCTTCCTCCAGCCGCACGTCTACAAAAATGCGGTAAATGCCGAACGCAAAAATAAGCAGCACAAGGCCTACGAGAAAATTATCCAGCGACTGCAACAGCAGCACCGCCGCCGTTTCCGATTCGGGCGTAGGCGCACTGTCCAAAAACGCCAGGCAGCCGTGCACCGTTTTGATCGCGCCCATGCAAATGAACACCAATGCATTCAGCGCGCAACAAACGCTGATCACGATGTAGAGGATGCGGTACCGCAGCAGCTTCTTCATACCTACAATGGTAGCGGATTACCAAAAGAGCCTGCCTCCCGAAAGGACATTATTTTGTACGGATCGGTCTTTGTGCCGCCGGCAGTGCATGCTTAAAAAACACGGGCAGCGCCAAATACGCTGCCCGTGCCGCTTTTCGCTGTCAGCCCTTGTTTCCTCGCGACTGATCGCTGTCCCATTCTATATTATCTGCCTCTTCTTCGGATAAATTATTTTCCCCGAGGTCCTGCTCGTCCAATACGGGCGCCCCGTCGTCGTCCACGGCGGCGTTTTCGTTGAATGCGCCTTCACCCTGCTGCGTTCCCTCTTCGCGAACGTCGAGATCGTCCGGCTGCTGCTGTTGGGATGGATTCGTGTTTTTCATAATGATCATTTTAAAACGAGATCATTCAAATCGCATGCTCATCCTTCCGCTTTCACGGCCGTTACTTTGAAATGCCTTACCCCGCAGCACCCGGCACAACGGCGACATGCCGCAGGGCCGCCGGGAAGTGAGGAACGCATGCGTCAGATTGATGCGGGCCCTAATGCTGAAGGGGCGATTTATCTACCATAAAAAGTTCAAACCAGCGAAATGCATTGCCGTGACGCCTTCCGGCGATGCTTTTCATGTATGGAACATTTGTTGAAGCATTGTTGGGAAGCAAACCATTCCAACACCATAAAAATCCTGATTATGTTCTATCATGTAAAAGAACTCCAGTTCAACGCACGCGTGTCCAAACCTGACCCCAGGTTCGCGGCCCTGCTGCTGGAACAGTTCGGTGGCCCTAACGGCGAGCTGGCGGCGGCCATGCGTTATTTTACGCAGGCTTTCGCCGCAAGGCATCCTCATCCCGATAAATACGACCTGCTGATGGACATCGCTACCGAAGAGTTCAGCCACCTGGAAATCGTGGGCGCTACCATCCAGATGCTGCTGACCGGCGTGAACGGCGAACTGAAAAATGCGGCGGACAATTCCGAGATCATGCAATTGCTGGACGGCAAAGGCAACAAGGAAAATTTCATTCACCAGGCGATGACCGCCCCGCAGTTCCTGACATCCACCGGCGGCGGCCCGGCTATCACCAACAGCCAGGGTGCGCCCTGGACGGCAGCGTATATCAACGGCGACTGCAACGGCGATCTTACGGTAGACCTCCGGTCGGACATTGCGGCCGAATCGCGCGCCAAGGTGACCTACGAATATCTTCTGCAGTTCACCGAAGACCCGGCAGTGCGGGAAACGCTCATCTTCCTGATGACGCGTGAAGTGGCCCACTTCCAGATGTTCGAGGCGGCGCTCGACAGCATTCAGCCGAACTTCCCGCCCGCCGTGCTGCAGAGCGACCCTCGCTACAGCAACCTCTATTTCAACATGAGCAACGGCTCCGCCGTACGCGGCCCCTGGAACGAAGGCGAAAGCTCCCAGCTTGGCGAAACCTGGCAATACATCGACGATCCCGTGAAACATGTGCTGGAAACGAACGGCCTGCTGAACTGCGAGCCAAAAGGCACTACACGTACGGTGGACGGCGTGATGGACAGGGACGTG
>JBQCFV010000394.1:0-6735 GCA_051958695.1 Chitinophaga sp.
ACTGGTGGTAACCGAGTGCCCACAAAGGAGGCAGCTCCGCGGTACCGGTGATGCGCGCGTAGGATTCGGCCACTTTCAGCAGCTCCGGCCCGTAAATGAAATAGTAGTTCATTTCCCCGCCGCGCGCCCAGAAGCTGCTGGCGTCCTCGCGTTCCTTCCCGAAATCGAAAAGGGTGCGGAAGGTGTTGTCGAAGAAGATGCCGTATCCGATGCCGTTGTGCAGGCCGTAATAGAACGGGATGTTGCGGTACAGGGGATCGGTGTCTTTGTTGAACCCGTAAGCGTCCGTACCGAAATTCTCCACGCGTTTGCCGCGCAGGTTCAGCTCGGTGGGCTTGTCGCCCAGGCCGTAAAAGGATTCCCCTTCCTGGATGAGCTTGGTGCAGTATACGATCTTGCCCCCTTTCTGGAGGTAATATTGCCAGTGAAAGCCGGTTTCGTCCTGGTTGATGATCCGCCCGGCGATATCGGTGATGGTGATCCGCAGGTTTTCCCGCGCTACGAACACGCGGATGGCGGTGGTGATGATCTCGAAGGAGTCCGCCCATTCGCGGATCTCGAAGTATTCGGGGGATTCTTCCAGCTTTTCGCTGAGCGCGTAGGAAAAATCCCGTTGGAACTGCCCGTCGGCAGCATAGCGGAAACGGACGATCTTGTCCGAAATGACCCGTAGTTCGAGGATGGTGGTGGAGGTATAGAAATAAAAGTAGTTCCCTTCCTTTTTCCACGATTGAATTGTGTCCGGATAATGTTTTACCGAGTATTTACCCGATGATGTTGCCACTTGCATCGCGCCGATCTGTTTCTTTTTCTTAAAAAATAAGCCCGGCCTGGGGGGCCGGATGTCATCTAAATTAGTGAAAAATTATTCTTTTCCTGCATTAAACGGGGTAATTCGGGCATTCACAAAAAAAATCCCGGTATTGGCGAATTTCCCTAAAATATTGCAGTGAGATAAAGTAACTTGTAGTATATGTACTTTTTGCTTTAACCTATTGTTCCGGTTGTGATACAATAAGCGTATTAAACTCAGGCGCTCCTTTCCAGGGCGCCTTTTCATTAAATGTTTCAGAACCGCAGCGCCGCGATCCTTCCTTTCCCGCCCGCAAGATATGTTTTTGTTCCTTTTTTTGCTTTTCGCACTGCGTGAAAACCGTCGTCCGTGAGCGCTTTCCAGGTTTGCCCGCCGTCGGTCGAAATATCCGTGCCGGAAGGCCCGGTGGCGATCAGCAGGTTGTTGCCGATGTATTCCACCGCGGAGCGGTAGCCGCGCGGCCCTTTCCGCGCCACCTGCCAGGTGCCGCCGCCGTCGGCCGTGAGCACGCAGTTGCCTTCCTGCGCTTTGGGGTCCATGTAATCGCCGCCTACGGCTACGCCGTGTTTCGCGTCCCGGAAGGCGAAAGAGAAAATGCCCGCTGAGGGAATGCCTTGTTTCACCGGCCATTCGGAAACCGTCCATTGACCGCTGCTATAACGGAAAAACCGGCTTTTCAGACCGCCGGTGGCGATGGCGAAGGAATTTTTTCCGCCGAGCGCCCGCAAAGTAGTGCCGCTGGCGGCAAAGCAGGCTTCGCCTTCCGCGGCCCGGGGCATTTCGAGGTCCTGCCAGGTATGACCGCCGTCTTTGGTTTGCAGCCCTTTAAAACGGCCGTTGATGGCGTCTCCCGCGATCACGCCTTCTTTATCGTTAAAGAACTCCATCGCGTCGAGGAATATGCCCTTGGTATCGTTGAAATACACCTGCTTCCAGCTTTTCCCGCCATCTTCGGTCAGAAAAATGCGCGCCGGCTCCGCGATGCCCATGATCACGGCCCGGTTCGCCGAAAAACCCTCCACGTCGCGGAAATCGCAGCTGTCGCATCCGGGAATGCCGAACCACTCCCAGGTTTTGCCGCCGTCGGTGCTGCGCCCCGCCTTACCCTGCGTGCCGGATACCCACACCACATCGTCCGTGACCACGCTCAGCCCGCGTATGCTGCTGATGGGCGCGGTCGTCAGCAATTCCACCTGCTGCGCCTGGGAGCTGGAAAATATACCGGTGAACAGGACAAGAATGATGCATATGGATTTCATCGTTCATCAATTAATCAATAAGAAAAATGCAAATTTGTTACAAAGTGTAAGGTAGAATTATATATTTGCATTCACCGCAAACATGCTAAGACCCTTTTAATCTAATTGATGCGTTCACCACTTCAGATAAGCATCTTTGCCCTATTTTGGTTGCTGACCATGATCCAAACCACCCAGGCACAAGAACGAAGCTACAATTTCGATTCTTATGGCGTGGACAGGGGTTTGACCCAAAGCAGCATCTACAGCCTGATACAGGACGAAGAAGGGTTTCTCTGGATCTCGACTTTCGACGGCGTGAACCGGTTTGACGGTTATGTGTTCAATGAATACCGCTACAATCCCGCCGTTCAGAAAAGCCCGCTCCGGCCGGAGGAGCGCGTGGTGTACAACTCCGCCTCGCAGCAGGGCAGGGCCGTCGTAAAAAGCTTCGGTCTCAGCGGCACCCGTCACCATTCCTTTTACCGCGACGCGCGCAACCAGCTGCTGATCGCCCATAATCTCGGCATCAGCCTGTACGACCGTTACAAGAACACTTTCCGCAACGTTTTCGTGGATTCCGGGTACGTGAACGAAGCCGAGCGCGATTTTATCCCGAAATTCAGGATACTCGGCGAGGACCAGGCCACGCAAACCCTCTGGGTATGGCGGCCCACCAAGGGATTGTACCTGTTGGACAATCTCACTTACGAGCTTAAAAAGATCATCCTGTACCCGCCTTCGTTCATGAAAAGGAAAATGGTGGCGCAGGCGCTCGTCAAGCAGGACGATCATATCTGGATGGTGTTCGAGAACGAGGAGCTGATCAAGATGGACATCCACACCACCCGGCTCACCACTTACTGCCTGCCCACGCTGGCGGAAAAACCGGTGATCAAGGTGCTCAATTCCGATTCGCTGCTGCTGGCCAGCAACGGGCATATCACCATTTTCGACACGCGCCGCAACAAGTATACGGACCTGCCGTTCAATATCGTCAACGCATTAAAGGAACCTTTCCTTCCCTCCGTGATAGAGCTCGACGACCGCGGCAACGCCTGGATCGGCGGGAATAACGGCGTGCTGGTGTTCAACTTCGCCAACCACGAGATCGCCAACCACATCACCAGCTTCAACGGCTTCGAAACCAATTCCTTCAACAAGATCATCTCCCTCTACCGCGACGCCGGCGACAACATGTGGGTGGGCACCGACGGCGACGGGCTGAAGATCTACGCGCCGAACAAAAAAGTTTTTTCCCTCTACCGCTCGCCGCGCATCTCACACAACATCGTAAAGGCCGTGTACAAGCACGACGACGGCCGCCTGTACGTAGGGCTGCTGCAGGACGGGCTGGACATCTACGAAAAAGGCGGTAAATACCTGAAACGCATTTCCAACGAAGAAAAGCCGGGCACTTTTCCCGCCAACAACCTGCACGCCATCTGCCGCGAAGATTACGAAACGCTCTGGTTCCACTTCGTGAAAGGCAGCATCGGCCTGTTCGACATCAAACCCGAAAAATTCCGCGACCTCACGCCAAAGGTGCAGGCGCTGGGCCTTCCGCCGCAGGACGATATCTATCCGTTCGTGAACAAGCGGCCGAACGGCGAAACCTATTTTAACTACGGCGAATACCTGCTGAAATTCAGCAACTCCGATAAAGGGCTTTCCGCCGACATCGTGCACCGCTTCGCCAATGAGCAGCTGACCTGTTTTTTTGAAGACATCTGGGGCAACCAGTATGTAGGCACCAAAGCCCATCTCTATTGCCGGAAAACAGATCAAAGCACCTGGGAGCAGATCGAGCTCGGCATGAAGGACATCGAGATCAAATCCATCAACAAGAACGCTCACAAACAGCTGCTGGTGGCCACTAACAAAGGGCTGCTGGTGCTCGACGAAGAATACCGCAAGCTCAAGCACTATAACAGCTACGACTATACGGGCATGGTGAGCGACTACGTATACGCCGTGCTGCTGGACGATAAGGACGGCATCTGGATCAGCCACAACAAAGGCATCACGCAGATACGGCAGAACGGCGATAACCTCGTGACGTACAACTTCGAGGACGGCTTGCAAAGCAACGAGTTCAACACCGGCGCCTATTTCAAAAGCATGGACGGCGAGCTGTTCTTTGGCGGCATCCGCGGCGTGACCGGTTTTTACCCGCGCAATTTCAAGAACAATCCCTTCACGCCGAAAGTGATCATCAAACGGCTGGAAGTGCTGGACAAACCGTATAAGTCGGACACCGCGATATCGCTGCTGCATAGCGTGGAGCTGCCGTACAACCAAAATACCATCGCCATCGAATACGTGCCGCTGGAATTTACCAACCCTTTGAAAAACAAGGTGCAGTACATGCTCGAAGGCGCGGACGAAGACTGGTTGATGGCCGGCAACCAGAGCATGGCGCGCTACACCAACCTGCGGCCGGGCACGTACCTGTTCAAAGTAAAAGCCTGCAACAACGACGAAGTGTGGAACACCGAGCCCACCACGCTGCAGATCGTGATCAGGATACCGTTCTGGCAAAGCCTCTGGTTCAGGTTCTTACTGCTGTTGCTGGTGCTCGGCATCGCGTATTATTTCTCGGCGCTCTACCTTGATTACAAGATCAGGAACGAAAAGCTGAAGCTGGAAAAGGAGCAGGCGGTGGACCAGGAGCGCGCGCGTATTTCCAGCGACATGCACGACGACCTTGGCTCCGGGCTGTCCACCATCAGGCTGCTGAGCGAGATCGCGAAACGGAAGATCAAGGACGCGGGGCAAACGAAGGAAATAGAACGTATATCCGAAGCCGCCGGCTAGCTGGTGGACAAAATGAGCTAGATCATCTGGGCGATGAACTCTTCCAACGATTCGCTGGCCAACCTCATCGCCTATATCCGCAGCTTTGCGGCCGATTTCCTCGAGCATGCGCACATCGGGCATCACTTCCTCATACCCGAAAATATTCCCAACGTGAAGCTGAGCGGCGGCACGCGCAGGCATATTTACCTCGCCGTGAAAGAATCGCTGCACAATGTGGTGAAACATTCACAAGCGTCCGAGGTGATCATCGAAGTAAAAGTTTTTAAAAATATGACGATCATGATCAAAGATAATGGCAAGGGCTTTGATCCTGAAAAGGTACGCCTGTTCGGCAACGGGCTCAAAAATATTGAGAAGCGGATGCAGCAGGTAGGAGGGCAGGCAGACATCATATCGCAAAACGGAACGACCGTTTTCTTAGATATACCATTAAATTAATCTAAATTTACTTTTAATAACATCTTGGTGTTATGACTTTAAACTGAAATGATGGTATATTCGAAAAAAAAGCTACAAAATAGCATGGATATCATCTCTGTGGCTATTGTTGAGGACAATCATGATATCCGTCAGGCCATGGAGTTGTTGATTAACGGGTCGGAAGGATATGCATGTATCGGCGCTTTCAACAATGCAGAAAATGCGCTGGAAAAGATTCCCCAATTGTTACCCAACGTGGTGCTGATGGATTTTAACCTCCCCGGCATGAACGGCATCGAATGCATCACCCGCCTGAAAGCGGAATTTCCCGATATGCAGTTTATGATGTTAACCGTATACGAGGACGATGACAAGATCTTCATGGCACTGGAAGCAGGGGCCAGCGGGTACATTCTCAAAAAGACCTCTCCCGGCGAATTGCTGGACGCCATCCGCGACCTGCATGACGGCGGCTCGCCCATGAGCAGCCAGATCGCAAGGAGGGTAGTGGCGTATTTCCAGAAACAGGCCAAACCCAACCCCGCGCTGGAAGCTCTTACTTCCCGCGAAAAAGAAATTCTCGACCAGCTGAGCAAAGGTTTTCTCTATAAAGAAATTGCAGGCAACCTGTTCATCAGCATCGAAACCGTCCGCAGGCACGTGCATAACATCTACGAGAAGCTGCACGTACGCAGCCGTACGGACGCTGTAAACAAGTATTTTAACCGCTAGTATCGCGTGAGAATATAGAGAGCCGCACCGGGTTTGGTGCGGCGTTTTTTTTATGGAGAACCGGCGTTATAAAACGAATTTTTTGTTGGACGAAAATTTGATCCGCCGGTTTTTATGGAAAGCGCCGCCGCTACCATCGATTTGTAATAACGCTACCGTATAAACGAAAAATCCGCCTCCTTCCGGAAGCGGCTTTTCTATTCCATGAATTTCTCTTAATTGATCAGCACCTCATCCACGAACACCCAGGCCTTTTGCCCTTTCCCTTCATGCCAGGAAGGAAGTTTCGCCACGGGTACTGCCACTACTTTCAGGCAGCTTACTTCTTTACCGGGGAATCTGCATTCCAGCGGGTTGTAAGCCGGGCGCGTGTCTTTGCCGGGCATGGCGGGGCGAAGCGTTTTCAGCAGCGTTAGTTTCTCCGGGCTGTCGCCGCCCCATATTTCCAGCCGTTGCGGCGGGAAAATATAGCTGTCCTTCCGCTGCAGCGTGCTGACGGTTACGGCGCTTACGTTCACGGGTTTGCGGAACATCAGCAGCAGTTCCATTTCGTTGTAACGGAAACCGAGCCATTTGCCGCTGCCAAAATCAAAATTGCCGGTCTGGCGATCGAGGAAAGTGCGCGGCCCTTCGCCGACGTATTTTTCGTTGGCGGGTTTCAGCAGCAATGCGCTGTCCGGCTGATAGGTGGTTTTCAGGAAACGCGCCTGC
>JBQCFV010000395.1:0-2532 GCA_051958695.1 Chitinophaga sp.
GCAACATCGGCGTTCCGTTCGCACACATCATTTTGGCTATAAAATCAATTGAAAAAGGATTGAGTAAACTGGTGCTGAATTCCAACGCCCTCAATGCCGACCTGGAAGACAACTGGGCGGTAGTGGCCGAAGCGATCCAGACCGTGCTGCGCCGCGAAAATTACCCGCAGCCTTACGAGGCGCTCAAAGAGCTGACGCGCGGCGGCGAGCAGATCACGCAGAAAACCATGCACAAATTCATCGACGGACTGACGATCGGCGCCGCGCTGAAAAAAGAGCTGAAAGCCATCACGCCGCATAACTACACCGGTATCCATTAATGGCAAAGGCCGTTATATTGTTCGACGGCGTTTGCAACTTCTGCAACGCTGCGGTGAACTTCGTGATCAGGCACGACAGGCGCGACCATTTCTGTTTCGCGCCGCTGCAATCCGGGGCGGGCCGGGCTTTGCAAATGGAATACAGGGTAGATCCCGGTGCGCTGAGCACGTTTGTGCTGCTGGAGAACGGGAAGGCGTACGGAAGAAGCACCGCCGCGCTGAAAGTAGCGCGGCGCCTGGGTTTCCCGATGAATATGACTTACGCGTTCATCATCGTGCCGCGCGCTATCCGCGATATGGCCTACAATTTCGTGGCACGCAACCGTTACAAATGGTTCGGGAAAAAAGAGGTATGTATGGTGCCGGACGAACGCGTCCGGCGGAAATTTTTATAAACGGGAAAGGCGCACCTGATTGGTGCGCCTTTTTTATGCGAATGCCGGGGCATTCAAAATATTTAACGCAAAAAATGCCGGCCCCTAACAGGCCGGCATCTATTATAATGATTCATTCACAAAGTACTTGGCGGGAGCCGGCGCAGCTGCGGAAGCACCGGGTTTCACGTCCAGCAGCTCAACGTCGAACACGAGGACGCTGTTGGGTTTGATGATCGGGCCGGAACCTTGCAGGCCGTAAGCCAGCGAAGACGGGATCACCAGTGTGGCTTTGGCGCCTTTTTTCAGCTGGGCGAGCGCATCGTCCCATCCCGGGATCACGCGGCCTTCGCCAACGTTGAATTTCAGCGGCTCCAGCGGCATGCCGGGGCGGACGGTAGAATCCACGTTGGAGTCGAATTTGGCGCCGTCCAGCAGTTTGCCGGTATAGTTCACGGTCACTTCATCGCCTGCTTTGGGCTGTTCGCCGGTGCCTTCCTGGGTAACGGCGATGTATACGCCTTTAGGAGACTTGGTAGTGGTCAGGCTATTTTTCTTTGTATATTCTTCGATCTCTTTTTCTTCTTTCGCATTCTGTTTGGCTGCGGAGTATTTGGTTTCCACAAGGAAAGCCACTTTCATCACGTCGCCTTTTTTAGCCATGGGAGGCATTTGCGGCATGGAGTCTACCGGCATTACGAACACGGCGCTGTCACCTTCGGTGAGCATAGCGAAACCGTCCATCAGGTCGTATTTGTCGCGGGATTCGGAGATCACCAGCGGAATCGCGTTGCTTCCCTGCTGGTGGGAGCTCATGAGCAGGGAATCGTTCAGGTAAGAAGTAAAGTGCACCAGTACGGTGTCACCCACTTTCAGCTTCTCTCCGCTCCCGGCTTTTTCGATCGTAAAGTCAATACCGCCCGGTGTTTTTTTCGGGCCGCTTTTACCGCAGCTGGCCAATGCCAGGGCTCCCAGTGATGCAGCAAGTAACAGGTTGTTCTTTTTCATTTGTTCGTTTTGATTTTTATTGGCAAATGGGATCTTGCGATCTCATCAGTAATTATTGAATGTTGATTTTGTCTGATGGGATCTTACGATCTCATTTTTAATTTTTGTTTTTCTATGTACAAACGGGACTTCCGTCTCATCGTTTTTTCCGACCTTTTACGGCAAATGAGGCCTATAGGCCTCATTCCATTTATATACCGGGTATAATATTAACACATTTACTGCAACAATTCCTCATTTTCATGCATGGCTTTCAGGAAGCGCTGCACGGTTTTTTCGAGGGGATCGGTGCTCCGGCCCCCGGAAGCGTTAAAATGCCCCCCTCCGTCGAAGTATTTCCGCGCGAAAGTGTTCACGTCAAAGTTGCCTTTGGAACGGAAAGAGAGCTTTACTTCGCTGTTCCGGTCGATGATCAGGGCGGCTAATTTAATGCCCTGGATGGATAAAAGGAAATTTACCAGCCCCTCGGTATCCCCCGTTTGCAGGTCGAACCGCTTGAGGTCGCTGTAAGGGATGGCCATGATGGCGGTATTGGTTTCGTAGAACACCTCCATGCGGTTCAGCAGGCTATGGCCGATAAAACGCAGGCGGTTCTCGAGGAAGTTGTCGTAGATCGCCTGGTGGATGTATTCATGCTCCAGCCCTCTTTCCAGCAGGTCGGCCACCATGCGGTGCACGCGGGCCGAAGTGGAAGCAAAGCGGAACGATCCCGTATCGGTCATGGTACCGGCGTAAATGCACTGGGCGATGTCGTTGTCGATATAATGTTCGTCGCCGAGGCGGTAGATGAACTCGTACACGAGCAGCGCGGTGGATGCGGCGGTGGTGTC
>JBQCFV010000396.1:0-2350 GCA_051958695.1 Chitinophaga sp.
ACCTGCCATACGCCGCCGGAACCCATCCAGTCGCCCTGGTTTTCTGCATAAAAAAGTTCGCCGTCGATCATACCCAAACCGCAGGGAGAGCGCATGCCCGTAGCCCAGGGTTCCATGGTGCTGCCGTCCGCTGAAATGTGCATCACCCATCCGCGCCAGGGTACGCGGCTTTCACCGCGCCACCATTCTTCGTCGCCGAAAGCGACGTTGCCGGATACAAAGAACGATCCGTCCGGCGCCAGCTTCGGCCCAAAGCTGTATTCGTGGTAGTGACCGGAAATAGGCCATGCGTACACGGTCTCATATACGTCCGCCTTGCCGTCCATATTGGTGTCTTCCAGGCGGGTAAGCTCGCCGCGCTGCGCGCAGTAAAGCGAACCGTTCTTGTAAGCGAGACCCAATATTTCATGAAGACCGCTCGCGAATTTTCGGAAGAACGGCCGGCGGCTGGTCGGGTTTTCGACGATGAACACATCGCCGCGGCGGGTGGATACGCCGAGGTCGCCGTTGGGCAGCACGGTGAGGCCGCCTACTTCCAGCAGCGTGCCTTCGGGCGCGCTCATCTTCATGATCCTGAAATAATCTTCTTCCTTGGGCGTTTCCTGCGCCTGCGCGGGAAGCTGCGCTATAAACGGCAACAGGTAGATCGCCGCTTTTCTGATAATATTTTTCATGCTGATGTCTGTCTGATGTTGGTTAGAAAAGGATGGAATAGCTCAGGCGGCCCTTTACGGGAACGATCAGCTCTTTTTTACCCGCTGCGTCGCGCACGACGGGCTTGGCCCCTGCGACGTCCTGCAGCTGCAGGTACCAGGCTTTTCCATCTACCAGGTACAGGTCTTTGCCGAGCATTTCTATCTGCGTGCCTTCGGCGAGTTTGGCGTACAGATCGGCTGCGGGACCGGTCACGTTCAGCTCGCGGTGAATGCCGTGCCCGTCTTCGGTTACGCGGATGGCGTCGGTTACCGTGCTGCCATGGATCTGGTAGCGGAACGTGGGGCGGTCGTTTTCATCGAGCACATATCCTTTCGGGCGGTAACCGCTGCCGGTGCTGTCCGCGCTCCATGCGTCCTGGAGGGAAGCGAGCCTGCCGAGGGTGAAGAACGGGCTGCCGAAACGCTGTACGGCGCCCTGCGGGCGGGCGGTACCGTTGCCGCGCTCGTGCCACATGGGAGTGGTTTCGAGGAAGCGCCCGCGCCATACCTGCACCAGCATGCCATGGTCCATATCGTAGGTGTAGTGTACGTTCATCGGGCTGCCGACAGATACCGCGTGCACTACTTTCCTGCGGCCGGGCAGGTCGATGAAGCTGCGCAGTACCGTGTTCTGATCGGCGTCTACCATAATAGGATCGGTTTCGTCGGGCGTGATGGCGTCGCCGATATAATGATCGCGAAGACCGGGGCCGGAGATCACCAGTCCCAGCGAAGGGGTGCCCCAGTCGCCGGTGCGGGCGTAAATAATTTCAACCGGCGTTTCGCCTGCGGGCAACTGCACTTTGCCGCGGTTCTGCCGCGATGCGGTGAGTTCTTTGCCGTTCACTTTGACGAGGCCGTTGCCGCCCTGTATGGCGAGGCCCAGCGTATATTCTCCGGCTTCCTTTACGTTCAGCTTGCCGGTATAATACAGTACATATTCTCTTGAAAGCGGGCCCGCATTGGCGGTGAGCAAAGCGGAAGCACCGGTGGCCACGGGCTTGGCGCCTGCGGCCTGTTCTTTATCGTTGCCGCTGAACACGCTGTAATGCAGGCTGCCGAGTTCGGGTGCGGGCGTTTTAAATTCGCGTATGGAGATGTTGCGGAAAGCTACCGCGCCGTGATCGCCCTGGATGCGGAGCGGGCCGGCGGCCTTTTCGTCGCCGCCGCCGATGGAGCCACGGGTGGGGCCTTGCAGCTCCAGGTTTTCGTGGATGAGCACGCCGTTGAGCTCCGCGCGGAGGATGCGGGCGTTCTCGATCTTTTTACCGGAAGCGTCGAAACGCGGCGCGCGGAAAGATACGCTCAGATGCTGCCACAAGCCGGGGGCTTTGCTGGCGTTCTGCCGCGGGGCGTAGCCCTGGTAGCCTTGCTGGCCTTCGGGCTTGCTGTCGTCCCAGCGTTCGTAGATGCCGCCGTTGTCGGAAGGGCGCGGATTGGTAACGCTCCAGCTGTCCAGCAGCTGCAATTCATAACGTCCCTGGAAATAGATGCCGGAGTTGGAGCCTTCGGCCATCATGTATTCGAGGTCGAGGTCGATGTCGCCGAACTCCTGGCTGGTGAACAGGTCCTGCCCATGTTGTCTTTTACCGGGAAGGTTGACTAGGATGCCTGCTCCTTTGGTGATCTCGAAGGCATTGGTTTTGCCGGGACGG
>JBQCFV010000397.1:0-2064 GCA_051958695.1 Chitinophaga sp.
GAATTTCTAAAAAAGCCTCTCTACGCGTCCGCGGGTTTCCCAAACGAACTGGTAAATTAGGGTCATTTAGCATACCCTTACTATCGATTATTCCTGACCATCTCAATCCACCGAGAAGAGATATAGCGGTTCCGGGTGTTATGCCAATTTGTTTGACGCCTGCCCGCCTTTCCAGATAGACGGGAACTTTGGCGCCACGGCGGGTATCGCGGAAATGTTGCTGCAATCGCATGACGGGTATCTTCACCTGCTGCCGGCGCTGCCGGACAAATGGGCGGAGGGAACGATCAGCGGCATAAAAGCACGTGGAGGTTTTGAGGTAGATATGCGCTGGAAGCGTCATGCATTGTCCACGGCCACGATAATAGCGGGCGCCGGTGGCATATTGCCCATAAAAAGCGCCGTTGCGCTGGACATCAAAGGAGGGGAGCTTCTAAAAGAAAAGGCGGAGAACCCGTTCATGCAGCCGATCCCGACAAAGGATTTTTTAGATCATTCCGGCCAGGAAAAGGCTGATTTTTCACAACCGAAAGCTTATACCTATTACATAAAGACGGCTGTCGGGGAAAAAATTATTCTGAAAGCAAAATGAAAAAAGTTCTTACGGTCTTTTTGATGAGCATTGTATGCGCTGCAGATGTTGCCGCGCAGGAAGTTCAAACGGGCAAGCCAAATGTAATATTTATCATGGCCGACGATATGGGTTACGGCGATCCGCATTGTTACAACCGAGCGTCTAAGATCCCAACGCCTAATATGGACAGGCTGGCGGCAAAAGGAATGCTGTTTACCGATGCGCATTCCGCTTCTTCCGTCTGCACGCCCTCCCGGTACAGTGTGATCAACGGCAGGTACGCATGGAAGTCGCGCCTGAAAAAAGAGGTGTTATGGTCCGGGTACGACGAGCCTTTGATAGACAATCATGAAATCACGATTGCCGACCTGTTCAGGAAAGCGGGTTACCATACGGCGGCCATCGGGAAATGGCATATCGGGATAAATTTTCTGAAGAAAACCGGTTATAGTTATGCCGTACCCAAAGATTTTCACGAGCTGGGATTAAAAGGCACACGCAACGTGAATTTTATGACGCCTACTTTCGGCGGGCCCAACGATCTGGGGTTTGATTATTTTTTCGGTTCGGCCGGCGGCCAGAATATGGAACCCCATGCCTTTATCAGGAACCGGTACGCCGTAGGGAACCCTGACCGGTGGAGAACGGCCAAAACGCCCACCGTACCGGGAACTTCAGGCGCCGAAGTGCATGAAGGCTGGATGGTGGAAAACTGGAGCGATACCGCGATCGGCCCTGTACTTGCAGGAGAAGCGGTAAAGTTCATTGAATCTTCCGCCGCCGCGCGTACGCCCTTCTTTTTGTATTTCACACCGGTAGCGCCTCACCGCCCCTGCACGCCTTCGGCCGTAGCAAAGGGAAAAAGCAGGGCAGGGGAAAGAGGCGATATGGTGTATGAATTTGACTGGGCGGTCGGTCAGATTATGGAAAAGCTGAAGGAGCTGGGCATCGAAAAGAATACCATACTGATCGTGACTTCGGACAATGGCGGAACGAAAACAAGCGACGACGGCGAAGACTACGGTCACAAATCCTGCGGAAACCTGAAAGGGTTCAAATCCGCTTTATACGAAGGCGGTCACCGTATTCCTTTTATCGTTTCATGGCCCGCCGTTATACAACGGGGCGTTGTGTCGGACGCGCTTATTTCAAACCTCGATATGATGGCTACCGTTGCGGATATCATTGATGTGCCAATGCCGGAAGGTAAAGACAGCAAAAGCTTTGCCGCGGTTTTGCATGATCCGCGTTCGCCGGCGCATAGGAACGAGCTGGTGCACCACACTTATTCCGGGCAGTATGCTATCCGCGAAGGCGCCTGGAAATTAATTCCCGGCAGAACGGCGAAGGGGGAGTGGAACCTGGAGCTGTACGATCTTTCAACTGATCCCGGAGAAAAAGTGAATAAGAGCAAAGCGCACCCGGAGATCGTTGCGAGGCTCATGAAGGAGCTGGAAAGCCGGATATTTGATTTTTAATACCGCAACGGT
>JBQCFV010000398.1:0-3299 GCA_051958695.1 Chitinophaga sp.
GGCAAAACCGTCAAAGCGCCGCGGATAAAGGACTGTTACGCCAATATCGACTGCCGCGGGGCGGACCGGCGCCTGCTGGACCAATACAACTGCTTCATTCTCGAAGTAACGGCCGCGCAAACGGCCACTTACCCGAAATACCCCAAAACCCTGCATTACCGGGGCGAAGGCGTTTTTATGGTCTCGGGCAAACACTTATCTTTCCCCCGTTTATTCAAACCGCAAAACCTGTAGGCATATATGCTCGAGAACTTCACCCAATACCTCGCCCTCATCATCATCATTCTTTTCCTCGTGATGCTGGCCCAAAAACTGAAGATCGCCTATCCCATCGTGCTGGTGCTGGGCGGCCTGGCGCTTTGCGCCGTGCCCGGCATAGACGTGAGCATCGACCCGGAGCTGATCTTCGTGATATTCCTCCCGCCGCTGCTGTACGAAGCGGCCTGGTATACTTCCTGGAAAGACCTCTGGCGCTGGCGGCGCGTGATCTCGAGCTTCGCGTTCCTGATCGTGATCGTCACGTCTTTCGTGGTGGCGCTGGTGTCCAGCTCGCTGATACCCGGCTTTACGCTGGCGCTCGGCTTCCTGCTCGGCGGCATCGTAAGCCCGCCGGACGCAGTGTCCGCCACCTCGGTGATGCAATCCGTAAAAGCGCCCAAACGCCTTTCCGCCATCCTCGAAGGCGAAAGCTTGCTGAACGACGCGTCGAGCCTGATCGTCTTCCGCTTCGCGCTGGCAGCCGTGGAAACGGGGCAGTTCGTATTCCGCGACGCGGCCGTCAGCTTCGTGGTCGTGATCGTCATGGGCATACTGATCGGCGTGGCCGTGGGCATGATCTATTACGCCATTCACCGCTGGCTGCCCACTACACCGAACATGGACATCGTGCTGACCTTCACCGCGCCTTACGTGATGTACATTGCGGCGGAAACGTTCCATTTCTCCGGCGTGCTGGCCGTGGTGAGCGGCGGTCTTTACCTGTCCGCGCGCAGCCATCTTATTCTCAGCACCGCCAGCAGGGTACGGGGCAGCAACGTATGGTCCACTATCGGTTTCGTGCTGAACGGCCTCGTGTTCATGCTCATCGGGCTCGAGCTGCCGGTGATCGTGAACGGCCTGGGCGGCATCAGTATCGGTACGGCCATCTGGTACGGCGTGCTGATAACCCTAGTGCTGATCGTGGCGAGACTGCTCAGTACGCTGGGCGCTTCCGCGTTCACCGTTTTTATCAGCCGCTTTATTACCACGGCAGACAGCCGGCCCGGTTGGAAAGCCCCGCTGCTCTTCGGTTGGGCGGGCATGCGCGGCGTGGTGTCCCTGGCGGCGGCGCTTTCTATTCCCATCACCCTCAAAAGCGGCCTGCCCTTCCCGCAACGCAACCTCATACTGTTTATCACCTTCACCGTAATACTGCTCACCCTCGTAGTGCAGGGCCTTACGCTGCCTGCGCTGGTACGGCGGCTGAAAATGGAAGACCCCGATTTCCCGAAAACACCGGAGGAACAGGAAAAAGACCTCCGCATGCAGCTTTCCGGCATCAGCCTCCGGTACCTCAACGAACATCATGCAGACGCCGTCAGCAACAGCAAACCGCTGCAATACCTGAAAAACCGTTTCGAGAACGACCAGTTCGAGCCCGCGGACGGATCGGGCGGGGAAACGGTGCTGCAGTACCGGGAAGTGTACCGGCAGCTGCTCGCGCATCAACGGGAATCGCTGCATCACATCAACAAACAGCAGAACGTGAGCGGGGAAATGGTACGGAAATATCTCACGCTGCTTGACCTGGAAGAAGAAAAGCTGCGGATGAAATATGAAGGGGACTGACAATACCGCCTTTTTTATATTTTTAATCCATGAAAAAGCACTGGTTACTCGTGGGGATGATGCTGCTCTCATCCTTTTGCATGGCGCAAAAAAAGCCGAATATCGTATTTATCATGGCGGACGACCTGGGTCTTGGCGACCTCGGCTGCTACGGTCAGCAAAAGATCAAAACGCCGAACATTGATAAGCTCGCCGCACAAGGCATGCGGTTCACTTCCTTTTACTGCGGCACTTCCGTATGCGCGCCTTCTCGTTCGTCGCTGATGACGGGTCAGCACACCGGTCATACTTACATCCGCGGCAACAAGGAAATAAAACCCGAAGGGCAGGAACCGCTGGCCGATTCCGTGCAAACGCTCGCCCAGCTGCTGAAAGAAGCGGGCTATACCACCGGCGCATTCGGTAAATGGGGCCTCGGCATGGTAGGCACCACCGGCGCACCCGACCGCAAAGGGTTCGACAAATTCTTTGGTTACAACTGCCAGCGCCAGAGCCACCGCTACTACCCCACGCATCTTTGGAACAACGATGAGAAAATAATGCTGGACGGCAACGGCCTCGTGCATAAAGCCGTTTATGCCCCCGAGCTCATACAGGAGCAGGCGCTGGCGTTCATCGATGCAAACAAAGACAAACCGTTCTTCCTCTTCATCCCCACCATTCTGCCGCATGCGGAGCTCGCCGGGCCGGACGACCGTTTTTATAAAATGTACGAAAACGCGTTTGAAGAAACGCCGCATAAAGGCCAGGACTACGGCCCCAATGCCACCGTTGGCGGTTACCAGTCCGTCGAAAAGCCGCGCGCTACTTTTGCGGCCATGGTGAGCCGTATGGACGCGCAGGTAGGTGAAGTGATGGCCCGGCTGGAAAAATACGGCCTGCTCGAAAACACAATCGTCATTTTCACCAGCGACAACGGCCCACACCGCGAAGGCGGCGCCGACCCCAAATTTTTCAACAGCTCCGCCGGGCTGCGCGGCATTAAGCGCGACCTGTACGAAGGCGGTATAAGAACTTCGTTCGTCGTGCAATGGAAAGGCAAGGTGAAAGCCGGCAGCACTTCCAATTTCACCGGCGCTTTCTGGGACGTGCTGCCTACGCTCACGGAAATCGCAAAGGCGCCCAAAGCGCGGTACACGGACGGTATTTCCTTCCTACCCACCCTGCTGGGCAAAGGCACGCAACAGCAACACGATTATCTCTACTGGGAATTTCATGAAGGCGGCGGCAGGCAGGCCGTGCGCGCCAGCAAATGGAAAGCCGTGCGGCTCAAAATGAAAGGCAATCCCAACGCGCCCATCGAGCTGTACGATCTTTCGAAAGATCCGAAAGAAGAACACAACGTAGCGGCTGAAAATCCCGCCGTTGTAAAACAGATGGCGCAACGCATGCAGGAAGCGCATGTGGAATCGCCGATATTCCCGTTGGTAAGTGTGGAGAAGTAACGGTATCGTATAAACGAAAATTAGAAA
>JBQCFV010000399.1:0-4294 GCA_051958695.1 Chitinophaga sp.
ACGTCCTCTTCGGTCATTTCCATCACTTTGACGATAATGCCCTTCGCGCGGGCGTCGCCGTTGAAAAAAAACCTTGCCACCACCCGCTTCAGGTCGGGTGATATCTTTGTCGATTGCCGCTCTATAGGAATTTTCATATACCAACATTTTTAAGGCGTAAACATTCATTCGAGGCACTGGAAGCCGTCTGGCAGTACAGCTCCTTTCTTCACAACAACAATGCCATCCTTCACGGTATATTTTTCAAACTCGCCGTCTTCCAGGTGCTTGCCTCCATTGATACGTACGTCATTTCCGATACAAGCGTTTTTATCGATGATCGCATTGTTGATATAACAGCGCTCGCCGATGCCAATGGGCGGCCGGCCTTTACTGCGGGCATTGTTGATCTCGTCGAGCGTCTGGTAAATGTCGTTGCCCATCAGGTAGCTGTTGCTGATGGTGGTGCCTTTGCCGATACGCGTGCGGATGCCTACCACGCAGCGTTCCAGGCGGCTGGCATTGATAATGCAGCCGTCCGCTATCACGGTCTGTGCCAGGGTGGTGCCGGATATTTTCGCGGGGGGCAGCATGCGGGGGCGGGAGAAAATGGTTTTTGTATCGTCAAAAAGGTTGAAATGCGGGATGTCGTCCGTAAGACCGAGGTTGGCCTCGAAGAAGGACGAGATATTCCCGATGTCCGTCCAGTAGCCTTCGTACTGGAAGCTCAATACCTTGTGCTGGTCGATGTTGTTGGGAATGATCTCCTTGCCGAAGTCCGTCGCTTCCGGATTGTTGGTGAGCAGGTCGAACAGCAGCTGTTTGTTGAAGATATAAATGACCATGGACGCGAGATAGATGCGCCCTTCGCGCTGCATTTCAGGACTCACTTCGGAGCTCCAGTCGGGCAGCAGCTCTTTTTTTGGCTTCTCGATAAAGGAGGAAATAAAGCTGTCCTCGTTGGTTTTGAGAATGCCGAATTCCGTTGCCTCACGCGCATGCACGGGGATGGTGGCGATGGAAATATCGGCCCCTTTGTCGATATGATGCTGGATCATTTCGCGGAAATCCATCTGGTACAGCTGGTCGCCGGAAAGAATGAGCGCGTATTCAAATTCGAAGTTCTCGAGGTGCCGCAGCGTTTGCCGCACGGCGTCCGCCGTTCCTTGGAACCAGGTGGGGTTGTCCGGCGTTTGCTCGGCCGCCAGTATGTCCACGAACGCTTTGCTGAAATGGCTGAAGTGGTAAGTGTTTTTGATGTGCTTGTTCAGCGACGCGGAATTGAACTGCGTAAGCACAAAAATGCGGTGGAGGGAGGCGTTAAGACAGTTCGAAATGGGGATGTCCACGAGACGGTATTTTCCAGCCACTGGCACTGCCGGCTTGGAACGGCTGCGGGTAAGGGGATAGAGCCTTGTTCCGGCTCCCCCGCCGAGAATAATCGAGATCACTGCATTAGACATAACATTAACTTTTTAGGCTGGTGTACAGATCGATATATTGTTGTGCTGCTTTATCCCAGGAATGGTCCTGCTGCATGGCGGCCTTCCTGATCTTTGAAAATTTTGTTTTGGCGGCGTACAGTTCCAGCGCGCGGCCGATGGCATGCAACACGTCGCCTGCTGAAGCCTGGAAGAAGCGGATGCCGGTGCCGCCTTCGTCGCCGAAATCGGTTACGGTGTCGATAAGCCCGCCGGTGGTGCGCACGATGGGCAAAGTACCGTACCGCATGGCGTACAGCTGGTTCAGCCCGCAGGGCTCCACCCTTGACGGCATGAGCAGGAAATCCGCCCCGGCGTACAGCTGGTGGCTGAGCGCCTCGTTATAACCGATATACACGTTAAAGTGTTCATCGGCATAAGCGCGCGTTTGCTGCAGCATCCATTCGGTGTGCGCGTCGCCGCTGCCCAGCACCAGGAAATTGAGCTTGCCGGGGTGCTCGGCCAGCGCCCTGCCGATGATCTCCGGCAGCAGGTCCGCCCCTTTATCGCCCACCAGCCGGCCGATAAATACGAACAGCGGCAGCGCCGGGTCCAGCTCGAAGGTTTCGCAAAGGGCCGCTTTGTTGGCCTGCTTGCCTTTCGCAACATCTTTCTGCCCGTATCTGGTGGCGATCATGGGGTCTTTGGCGGGGTCCCATACCTTGTCGTCGATGCCGTTGAGAATGCCTCTCGCTTTGCTTCTTTCAGCGCTCAGCAATGATTCCAGGCCGTTGGCGTGGTGGAACAGCTCTTCCATATAGCTGGGGGAAACGGTGTTGAACCGCCAGCAGGACTTGATGGCCGCCGCCAGCGGGTTGATGGCGCCGTTCCAGTCGAGGAGGCCGCTTTTCCAGAGGTCGAACGACGGGATGAGGTATAGTTTGTCCCAGCCGAACTGGCCCTGGTATTGCGCGTTGTGAATGCTGAGCACCGTGGGCATGTCTTTGAGGCGTTTGTACTTGTTGCCGTACTGCGTCAGGAAAGGGATCAGGCCGGTGTGATGGTCGTGGCAATGGATCACGTCCGGCTGGTGCTGCCATTCGTTGAGCCAGTCCAGCACCGCCACCTGGAAAGCCAGGAAACGTTCCGTGTCGTTCGTATACCCGTACACGCCCACGGTGTCGAGCAGGCCGGGTATGTCTACCTGGTAAAGGTCGAAACCGAGCACGTTGGCGCTTTCTTTCCAAACGTTGAAGTGGTACCAGTCGTGCCCCAGCCATAGCCCGCCCTGATGCACCAGCTCGAACCCGTGCTGCCCGTTTTCCCTGAACGGCGTGCGGTAAGCCGGCATCACCACTTTGGCGATTGAACCGGCTTCATACTGGTATTTGGGCAATGCCCCCACCACATCTCCAAGGCCGCCTACCTTGGCGACCGGGTAACATTCCGCGCTAACGTGTAATATCTCCATACTGCATATAATTTAAACCGATAAAATCACAATTCAAAGAATCGTTAATGAAATTAAGAAAACAAGGCGCTCACCGATTGCCTTAAAAAATAATACATTGCAGCATGCAGTTCGGACGGCAGGACCCGGGCGTCCTCAACAACATCGACTTCAAGCTTCCGGCGGAGCCGGCTTTTAACAGCGGCGTACTTCGCGGCCAGCCCGCGGCCCGGCCCCTCGTAACGCTGGGCGCCACCACCTGGAACCGGAAAGACTGGCTGGGCGGGGTGTTCCCAAAAGGCACGAAGGAAAAGGACTTCCTTTCGGAATACGCCAAACACTTTGGCAGCGTGGAGCTGAACGCCACCCATTACAAGATCTATCCGCCCGGTACCATCCGCGGATGGGCCGAAAAGGCCGGTACGCCGGACTTCCGGTTCAGCCCCAAAGTGCCGCAAAGCATCAGCCATTATTCCAGCCTGGTGAACGCGAAAGAACAGACGGACGCTTTCCTTGAAAGCATCTACGCTTTCGGGAACAGGCTGGGACCGGTCTTTATGCAGATGAGCGAAAGTTTTGGCCCGGCCCGTAAAGACCTCCTGTTCACCTACCTGGCTTCCCTTCCCAAAGACCTCCCCTTTTTCGTGGAATTACGGCACCCGGAATGGTTTTCCGACCCGCATCATAGCGAAACGCTGTACCACACCCTGCGGAACCTGAACATGGGGCTCGTGATCACCGACACGGCCGGCCGGCGGGACGTGGTGCATATGCACCTGCCGGTGCCCCGCGCGATGATCCGTTTTGTGGGCAACAGCCTGCACCCCACCGATTACCAGCGGGCGGACGACTGGGTGAACCGGCTGGCCTTCTGGCTGGCCAACGGGCTCGAAGAAGCCGATATTTTTATACATATGCACGACGATACCGCCGTGCCGGAAATGGCCGTTTATCTCGGCGAACGGCTGGAAGCCGCTACAGGATTGAAGATCAGGAAGCCCAACCTTCAGCGGGGAAATACCCTCTTTTAGGGGCTATTTTAACAGTGTGCCGAATGTATTAATTTCGCACTCATGATCAAGCGAGAATTGCTGGAAAAGCTCGGCCAGGAACTAAAAGGCGAATTATTTACAGACGACACCATGCGTACCCTGTACGCCACCGACGCTTCCGCTTACCGCGAAATGCCGCTGGCGGTGGCCATCCCTGAAAACGAATCCGATATCAAAACGCTCATCCGGTTCGCCCGGGAGCATAAGACCTCGCTGATACCGCGCACCGCCGGCACCTCGCTGGCCGGCCAGGTAATGGGCAACGGCATCATCGTGGACGTGTCCAAAAAATTCACCCGCATCCTCGAGATCAATACGGAAGAGCATTGGGTTCGCGTGCAGCCCGGCGTGATCCGCGACGAGCTGAACCTTTTCCTCAAACCGTACGGCTT
>JBQCFV010000400.1:0-2206 GCA_051958695.1 Chitinophaga sp.
CTTTTCGTATTACAGGCATTGGTATCCTCCTCAGAAAGCCAGGACGTTGCGGTGATCGAGCTGGAAAAAACCGGCGACGCGAACGCAGTGGTACAGATCGTTGGCGATGAGGATATTTATGGCGTGGCGAGGATCGTGGAACCTTCCAATGAGGAAGCGACCGCGTTCAACGACGAAGCGTATGACGCCGCCACTATGCTGCAGGACAGGCCGCACGGGCCGAACGCCGCCATTGCGCCGGCCGGCATCGTGGTGAACGTCTGGTTCTGGCCGGTGGTGCGTTATGTGTACGCGCCGTATTACACCATCTGGGTATCGCCCTGGAGGTGGTATCACTATCCTTCCTGGTGGGATCCGTGGAGACCGCTGGCATGGGATATATACCGGCCGATCTGCTACCGTTACAGGCCTATGTACGTAGTAGTGCACACGCACCGGGTTTGGCGCGCGCCGCGCATCTACCGCCCGATACGGGTAACATCGCCGAGCGTGTACAGCAGGAACCGGGTGGTGGTGAACAACTACCGCACCAATTACCGGAACAACCCGGGCCGCTACGATCGCGGTAACAGCATGGGCAGGCGTTCATCCGGCCAGTATGACCGGAGCACAACGGTAAGGCCGCGTGCGGAACGCAGGACAGCGACTGCAAGGCCAGGTTCTTCTTCAACGCCGAGGCGTGCACCGCAGCTTCAGTATGACCGGGGTTCTTCTCCGGCTACCGCTCCTGTTACGCAGCAGGGACGCAGGGCAAACCGTCCTTCTTCGGTTGACAGACCGCAGCGCCGGTACGACCGGAGCTCTTCACCGGCAACCGCGCCGCAACGGACAGCTCCCGCTACCGCACCGAGGCGTGAGGCAAACCGTCCTTCATCAGTTGACAGACCGCAGCGTCAGTATAACCGGAGGCCTTCCCCGGCTGCTGCACCGCAACGCACTGCTCCCGTTACGCAACCAAGGCGCGACGTGAACCGTTCCCGCTCGGTTGACCGGCCGCAACGCCAGTATAACCGGAGCTCTTCTCCGGCCGCAGCACCAAGGCGCGAGATGAATCGCTCAAGATCAGTAAGCAGACCGCAGCCGCAGCGTCAGTTCAACCGCAGCTCTTCGCAGCATGCCCCGCAAAGGAGCGCACGGCCCAGCCGCGGCGGACGCGAGCGTTCATAATTCTTTATTTTGATTTTTAGTGTTGAAAGAGGAACAGCATCGTGTTGTTCCTCTTTTTTTTGCTCGTGTGGGAAAACGAACGACGTTGAGCGTCCGTGAAATCCGGACAGTATGCTGTCGTACCGCGGGAAGATGCTTATATTTATGATCATGAGCAGGATACTTCTGGCAGGAGCAACCGGTTATCTGGGGAGCCATATCCTTACGCAACTGGTAAAAGATAAACGGCAAACAACCATCATCGTCCGTGACCTGCGGCGATTGCAATTACCGGCGGCGGCCATGCACAACATCGCCGTCCTTCAGGCGGAACTGACGCAGCCGCAGTCCATTCTAAACTGCTGCGAAGGGATCGATACAGTCATTTCCACGGTAGGCATTACCCAACCGCAGAAAGGGCTGACGTATATGGACGTGGATTACCAGGCCAATTACAATTTGCTGCAGGAAGCGTTGAAAAGCGGCGTCAGAAAGTTTATTTACATTTCTGTTTTTAAAGGCGAACAGCTAAAAAATGACGTTGCTATCTGCGCGGCAAAAGAACGTTTTGCCAATGCGTTAAAATCATCAGGACTGGCGTATTGCATTATCCGGCCGACAGGATATTTTTCCGATATGGGCGCATTGTTCGATCTTGCAAAAAAAGGAAGGATTTACCTGTTTGCCGGCGGCGCGGCAAAGATCAATCCCATCAGCGGGGAAGATCTTGCGGTGAACTGCGTGGCGGCGATCGACGAGGAAAAGCGGGAGATCAATATAGGCGGCCCGCAAACGATGACCTTTACGCAAATAGCAGAAACGGCTTTCGAGGTATTGCAGAAAAAACCAAAGATCACTTACCTGCCTGAATGGCTCCGGAAAACGGCGCTTTGGCTGGCGCGTATTTTTATGTCTGCACCGGCGTTTGGTCCGCTTGAGTTTTTTATGACGGTAATGACGACGGATATGAACGCGCCTGAATATGGCAAGGATACGCTTGAAGCATACTTCAACATGCTTCGATAAAAATTTGGCAAAATGTAAACTATACATTACATTT
>JBQCFV010000401.1:0-4667 GCA_051958695.1 Chitinophaga sp.
CCTGAAAACGCCGCAGGAGTGGATTGGCAGGCCGGTAAAGGACATTTTTCTCAAATAGCCAGGTTTCCTGACGGATATGCGGGCATGATAGTTGTACTGGCCGGGAAGAATGAAAAATTTGGTCCGATATCATCCGGAAATACTTAATCTGAATATTATGTACCGAATCGTTTTTCTTTTCGTGCTGATCTCTTCCGCCCCCTCCGCTTTAATGGCGCAGGTACAGGGGCAGGTGATCAAAGTGCTCAGCTACAATATCCATCACGGCGAAAATATGGAGGGCAAGCTGGACATCCACGGCATCGCCACCGTGATACTCGCCACCAATCCCGACCTCGTAGCCCTGCAGGAAGTGGACAGCGCCACTTCCCGCGTTAATAAAGCAGACCAGCTGAAAGAGCTGGCCGCCGCTACCGGCATGTACATATATTTCGGCAAAGCCATGAACTACGACGGCGGAGGCTTTGGCAACGGCATTCTCAGCCGCTACCCGATCGAAAAAACGCAAAGCATCGCCCTGCCCGCGAAAGGCGAAGGCAGCGAACCGCGCACCGCCGCCATGGTAACGGTAAAGCTCCCCGGCGACAGCCTGCTGCGCTTCGTCAGCACCCACCTCGATCATCTCGAAGATCCTGCCGACCGCATCGCGCAGGTGAACATCATCATAAAGCACGCGCTCGCACAATCCGCCCTGCCGCTGATCGTGGCCGGCGACATGAACGCGCTGCCCGCATCCGAAGAGATCGGCATCTTCAAAGAGCACTTCACCGACGCCACGGAAAAGCTGGGCCCCACCTGGCCTTCAGACAAACCGGAACAAAAGCTCGATTACGTGCTGCTGTACAACAAAACGAAATGGCATGTGATGGACGCGCAGGTAGTGGAGGAAACAGTGGCATCCGATCACCGGCCGGTGATTGCGGAGGTGATGATGAAGTAGAAATAAATCATTCGAATCAGAAAGACCGCTTGTAAAGGCGGTCTTTTTTGTGTCATATGTAACGCAGATCCTTTCGGGAGGCTGATTAAATTCACACACTAAAACGTTTTAGCCAACCGGATTTTTCTTATTTTAGCTTTCCCGGCGGCCACGCTGCTATTCGATAATGCCGCACGGGAAGATTAAAAAAACAGTGAATGAAAAATTGGTTGCTTGCGCTAGCCCTCGGGCTGGCCACGGCTGCGCATGCGCAGCAAACGGATTACGCTTCGAAAGTAAATCCCTTTATCGGCACCGGCGGTCACGGGCACACTTATCCCGGCCCCAGCATGCCTTTCGGAATGGTACAGCTGAGCCCGGACACACACCTCAAAGGCTGGGACGGCTGCTCCGGCTACCATTACTCCGATTCCCTGATGTACGGTTTTTCCCACACCCATCTCAGCGGCACTGGTATCGAAGATTACTGCGACATCCTGCTGATGCCTGTTACCGGCAAACCTTCCTGGAAGAACAGCGAATACGCCTCTCCCTTTTCCCACAAAAACGAAAAGGCGTATGCCGGGTTTTACAGCGTAAAGCTTGACAAATACGATATCACTGCTTCGCTCACCGCCACCAAAAGAGCGGGCCTTCACAAATATGAATTTCCGCAAGGCGTCAAGGAAGGGCATGTGCTGCTCGATCTGTATCACCGCGACATCGTGATCAATTCGAGCCTGAAAGTGCTGAACGACAGCACCATAACAGGTATGCGCCGGTCCACCTCATGGGCCAAGGACCAGATACTTTATTTCGCAATGAAATTTTCGCGTCCTGCAAAATCGCATAACGTGGCGCTGGGCGATACTTCCAAAGGCCCGCTGACAGACGCGGAAGGGCGCAATATCAAAGCGTATTTCACCTTTGACGTACAGCAGCCGCTGTATGTAAAAGTGGCGATCTCCGGCGTGAGCGAAGAAGGCGCCTTAAAAAATCTTGACGCGGAAATGCCTGGCTTTGATTTCGACGGCACGCTCGCCAATGCCAAAGCCGCATGGAACAAGGAATTGGGAAAGATAGAAGTGAAAGGCGGCACGCACGACCAACAGGTGATGTTCTACAGCGCGCTGTACCATGCCTGCCTGAACCCCAATCTCTACATGGACGTAGACCGGCGCTATCGTGGCACCGACCTCAAGATCCACCAGGCGGACGGTTTTGAGAACTACAGCGTATTTTCCCTCTGGGACACGCACCGCGCGCTGCACCCGCTCATGACCATTATCAACCCGCAAAAAACAAACGACTGGATCAACACCTTCCTCGCACAATATAAATACGGCGGCATGCTGCCCGTGTGGGAACTAAGCGGCAACGAAACTTTCTGCATGATCGGCTACCATTCCGTGCCCGTGATCGTGGACGCTTACAAAAAAGGCATCCGCGGGTACGACGCGAAATACGCGCTGGAAGCCATGCGCAGCTATGCGGAAGGCGAACGTTTCGGCATGCAGCATTATATCAGACAGGGCTATCTCAGCATGGACACGCAGCCCGAATCCGTTTCGCGCACGCTGGAATATTCCTACGACGACTGGTGCATCGCGCAAATGGGCAAAATGCTCGGCAACACCGAAGTGTACAACCGTTATATGAAACGCGCGCAGTCGTACAAAAACCTGTATGACGCCTCCACCGGCTTTATGCGCGGCAAGATCGGCGGCCGCTGGATGAGCCCCTTCGACCCCACCGAAGTGAACAACTTTTTTACCGAAGCCAACAGCTGGCAATACAGCTTCTATGTTCCGCAGGACGTGAGCGGTCTTATCAAACTCAATGGCGGCAAAGAAAAATTTACGCAGAAGCTCCATAAACTTTTCACCACCGAAGATAAGCTGAGCGGCCGCCACCAGTCGGATATCACCGGTCTCATCGGCCAATATGCGCACGGCAACGAGCCCAGTCATCATATCGCTTACCTGTTCAATTACGTGGGGCAGCCCTGGAAAACGCAGCAGCTCGTACACCAGGTAATGAGCACGATGTACCACAACGCGCCGGACGGCCTGAGCGGCAACGAAGACTGCGGCCAGATGAGCGCATGGTACGTAATGAGCGCCATGGGCATTTACCCGGTACGCCCGGGAGATGGCACTTACGCCATCGGCACGCCGACATCTGACGAGGTAAAGATCCATCTTGAGAACGGGAAGATTTTTACCATCATCGCCAAAAATCTCAGCAGCAAAAATTTCTATGTAAAAAATGCGAAAGTGTCCGGTAAAAACCTGCCCACTTCCTCCATTACCCATGAAATGATCGTGAACGGCGGCACGCTGGAATTTGAAATGACCGGCGCGCCTTCAAAAGCATGGACCACGGCAGCCGGATCGCCCGTGAGCGTAATCACCGACGATCTGATCGTAGCCGTGCCTTATGTGGTGGCGCCGTCAGACCGGTTCAAACATTCCACGCAGGTATCGCTGAAAGCGGTAGAGCCCGGCACCGCCATCTATTACACCCTCGACGGTTCCGAGCCGGATACGCGCTCCACGCGGTACACGGCACCCTTCAACATCAGCAAGACCTGTACGCTGAAAGTAGTGGGTTTCAAAAACGGCGAATACAGTCATGTGGTGTCCACGCCGTTTTTCCTTATTCCCACGGACAAAACCATACAGGTGCTGTCGAAAATACACCCGCAGTTTGAAGCCGGCGGCCCTGACGCGCTGATAGACGGCATCCGCGGGCAGGAAGATTTCAGGCTGGGCGCGTGGCAAAGCCATTACCCCGGCAACCTCGAAGCCATCGTAGACCTGAAAGCGCCGCGCGCCCTGCACAAGCTGGGCCTGAGCGTGCTGCAAGACCTCGGCGTGTGGATATGGTATCCCACGCAGGTGGAATTTTTCATTTCCGGCGGCGGCAAAAATTTCACATCGGCGGGCGTAGTGAAAAATACCTTCTCCGACCGCGAGTACGGCGCCTTTACGCAAGTGCTGAACCTTCCGGTGAACCTCAATGCGCGTTATGTGAAAGTGGTGGCTGTCAATCACGGCATCATCCCTGACTGGCACCCGGGCAAAGGCGAGCCCTGTCATATTTTTGCGGATGAAATCATTATAGAGTAGTATTTTCCGGGAGCTAACAACTCAGACAATGACCATCAAAAAACTCTTCCAACTCACTGCAGGCTGCGCCATCATCGGTTTGGCGGCCTGCACCGGCGCAGGCTCCGCTTCTACCGCGCCGAAAGCAAAGGTGAGCATCATTCCCCTGCCCGCGCGACTTACCGAAACGCCAGATTCGTTTTTGATCGACAAACAGACCGTGCTGGTGGCCGCTTCCGAAGAAGACAAACAGACGGCCGCATTGTTCAACGAATATTTTAAAAGCATCAGCGGGTTTACGCTCAAGGTGCAGGACAGCGCGGAACGCAACATGATCGTGTTCAGCAGCATGCCCGCGGCCGAAAAAGGCATGCCCGAAACTTACCGCCTCAAAGTCGGAAAAGACCAGGTGACCATCCAGGGTGAAGACGCAGCCGGCACGTTCTACGGCATGCAGACCCTCATCCAGCTGCTGCCCGTGCAGCAGGCGCCCAGCTACTGGATCGCGGGAGTGGATATATTCGACCAGCCGCGCTTCCCTTACCGCGGCCTGCACCTCGACGTGGGCAGGCATTTTTTCCCGGTGGATTTCATCAAAAAATATATCGACCTGATGGCGATGCACAAGATGAACACTT
>JBQCFV010000402.1:0-3257 GCA_051958695.1 Chitinophaga sp.
TGCGCCCAGGTTTCCAGGTCATTCGACTCGTAGAACAGGAAACCCTGGCTGCTGCCCGTGCCGTACAGGTAAAACTTCCCGTTGTCCGCGAAAATGGTGGGATCGGCCAGGAATATGGCCGGCTGCTGGGCCCTGCCGTTGAGGGAAACCGTCATGGCGATGGCGCCGGTAAGGAAAAATGCGCTGAGATGGGTCATGCCGATAAATATAGGGAAAAAGTGCGGCGAATAAGGACAGTTGCAAAGAAGGAGAGACCCGCACCCGTCCGCGCCCGGCTTCTTTTTATCCCGATTTCTTTTTAGCTTGCGCGGAGGAAGGATTATACCGGTATTGTATAACAGTGACCAACATAATGAGCAACAACTGATCCGGCTGTTCAGGGCGGGCGACGAATCTGCGGCGGCAGACCTATACGGAAGGTTTTACAGGGGCCTCGTGTATTTCGCGCGCCAGATCATCGAGCACGCCGGCGAAGCGGAAGACATCGCGCAGGACAGCATGGTGAAGCTGTTTCGCAAAAAGGACGATTTCGACCAGCTTTCGGATATCAAATCCTTTTTATACGTCAGCGTCCGCAACGCCTGTTTCAATTATTTAAAAGCCCGCGACCGGCATGAGCTGTCGCACCGCGAAATACGTTACCTGTCCGCCGAAGGCGAAGAAAGCGCCGATCTTGAAATGCTGAAGTCAGGCGTGCTGGCCGAGGTCTACCAGGAGGTATCTTCCCTTCCCGCCCAATGCGGCGAGGTTTTCCGGCTGCTTTTCATCCACCGGCTCAGCACCGCCCAGGCGGCGGAGAAGCTGGGCATTTCCCCTCAAACCGTCCTGAACCAGAAAGCAAGGGCCATCAAGCTGCTGCGCTACCGGCTCTCCGAAAAAGGCTTCCTGGCTTTACTCCTGCTTATGAAAATGTTATAGGGAAATTTTTTTTTCTCCTTTTGGTTAAAACGGTCTTTTGGTTGTGTTATATGCAAGGGATCGACCTGGTAACTACATCCCCACCACGATATGGATGCGCAAAAAATGAACGAACTGGAGCTGCTGCTGCTGAAAAAGCTGCGCGGTGAGATCTCCGGGGAAGAGCTGCAACGCCTGGAAAGCTGGGCGGCGGAAAGCCCGGAAAACGCCCGGCTGCTGGATGCATTGGCCGACCCGGAATGGATGATGACGCAAATGGCGGAGCTGGAATCTATACCGGTGCCCGCGAGGAAGCCGCTGATCGTGCCTTTGCGCAGAACGGCGCTGTTCCGCCGTTGGGGCTGGGCGGCGGCGTTGACCGGTCTTATCGCCGCGGGAAGCGTTCTCTGGCTGATCCTGCGGCCCGGTGCAGACCGAACGCCCATCGTGCAGGCTACCGCGCAACCCGATGTGCAGCCCGGTCATGAAGGCGCTGTACTGACGCTGGCGGATGGTTCAGTGATCCCGCTGGACAGTGCCGCGCGCGGTGAGATCGCCCGGCAGGGCGGCAGCCGGCTGACGCTGGGGAAAGGGCAGCTGGCATACGATGCCGGTGCGCATGGGAATGAGACCGCGGAATTTAATACCATCACCATCCCGCGCGGGAGGCAGTTCAGATTGCTGCTGCCGGACGGATCGAAGGTGTGGCTCAATTCCGCCAGCAGCATCCGTTTCCCGGTGGCTTTCACCGGGGCGGAAAGACCGGTGACCGTTACGGGGGAAGCCTATTTTGAAGTGGCGGCAAACGAGCGGCAGCCTTTTGTGGTGAACGTGCCCGGCAAAGCGGCGTTGCGTGTGCTGGGAACGCGTTTCAACATAAAGGCCTACCCGGACGAACCGGCGGCCGTTGCCACGCTGCTGGAAGGCAAACTGGCGGTAGACGCGGCGGAAAAACGAACGGTGCTTGACCCCGGCCAGCAGGCGTTGATGACGGGCAGTGATCTCGTGAAAAACAATGTCGCCAACAGGGAAGCGGCCGTTGCGTGGAAAAACGGGCTATTCAATTTCGATAATAAAAAGCTGGATGAAGTAATGCGCGAGCTGGCAAGATGGTACGATCTCGAGATCGTATACGAAAAGGGGATACCGGACATCATGTTCGGCGGCGAAATGGGCAGGAACGAACCTTTGTCCAATGTGCTCCTCGGCCTGCAGGACGCTAACGTGAAATTCAGGATCGATGCCAACCGGCGGCTGGTAGTTTTACCCTGAACGCCGAAGCATCCGTAAGATCAAATACCAACATAACAGCGCCCGGTCCGCCCGGGTGCGTTTCGTCCCTGCGCGTTGCCCGGAAAAAATGGTCTGCCGGATAAAAAAACCGGAAGTGATGGGCTCACTCCCGGTATGGGTCCGGCAAGGCTATAATGTCGTACAGTAATACGTTTAACAACCAAAACCAAACATTGCAATTTATGCAAAAAACTGCTATTTGCAAGCGGTGGCGCGTGCCCTTAAGTGGCCGGTTCAGCTATCAGCCAACCGATGTATGTAGAAAGAACGATCGAGTATCTCTACCACGCAACGCGGCGCGGCGGCAATTCCAACAAATGCTGCGTATCATGAAAATTGCGAGCTTCCTGCTGCTGGCTGTATGCCTACATGTTTCGGGAAATGCACTTTCCCAGAATATCACTTTTTCCGGCAACGATGTGCCGCTCGAAAAGGTGTTCTCTGTTATCAAGGAGCAGTCCGGCTATGTAGTGATGTACAACAAACAGCTCATCCGCGACAAACAGCCGGTGAACATCGACGCCAGGAACATGCCGCTCGGGGAATTTCTCGACCGGGTCTTGAACGGGCAATCGCTGAATTACCGCATCTCCGTCGAAACGATCTTTCTTTCCGCCAAACCTGCGGCGCAACCGGCGCCCGCGCAGGATGTGAAGGTGTCGGGCATCGTTTACACCAGTGAGCGGCTGCCGCTGCCCGGCGCTTCCATTCGCGTGAAAGGCACGCAGACGGGCACTTCCAGCAACGGCGAAGGCATGTTTACGCTGCCCGCGGTGCCGGAGGATGGCGTGCTGCAGATCTCTTCGATCGGTTTCCGTATGAAAGAGGTACCGATCTCCCGTCTCAGAACGGGGGGCGCCATTCCCGGTGTGAAACGCCTGTCTGCCGGCGACGGCGCGGTGAGCTTCGAAGTGCTGCTCAACATGATGGTGGATTCGCTCGAAGCCGTGACCATCAACAATTACGCTACCGGTTACCAGATGCTCAGCAAGGAACGCGCTACCGGCGCTTTTGCCACCGTTACCGCTTCGTCGCTGAAGCAGCAGCGCCTCAGCGATCTCAATTCC
>JBQCFV010000403.1:0-2617 GCA_051958695.1 Chitinophaga sp.
GCCCCGTTTTATAACCCGGGTCGCGCGTATCGGTAAAAAACGCGCCAACGGAGCCGCCGCCATACTCGTTCTGGAAGTCGGGCCCGGCGTAAGGCTGCTGCACGGTAACGGATTGTGAAACGGATACGCCCCAGCCTTTGCGGGTGCGGCCTTTTTTGGTGGTGATAAGCACCACGCCGTTGATGGCGCGGGTGCCGTACAACGCGGCGGCGGCGGAACCTTTCAGGATGGAAACGCTTTCAAATTCTTCCATGTTCAGGTTCTTCAGGTCGTTGCCAAAGTCGCGGCCCTTGCCGTCAAACGCGTCATTGTCCATGATCACGCCGTCTATCACGAAGATGGGCTGGTTGTTGGTGCTCAGCGTGGAGTTGCCGCGTATCAGGATGCGCGAGTTGCCAAAGAGGCCGCCCGAGCCCTGGTCGATATTGATGCCCGCGGCCTTGCCCTGCAAGGCGTTGATCGGGTTCACCTCGTTCGTTTGCGCCAGCTCGGATCCTTTTACTTCCGTTACGGAATAACCCAGCGCGCGTTTTTCTTTTCGTACGCCCAATGCCGTTACCACCACTTCCGAAAGTTCTTTCTGCGATTCCTGCAGGGTGACGTCGTACACGCTGCCACTGCCTACCACTACTTCCTGCATGGCGAAACCGATAGCGGTGAACACGAGCGTGGCGCCTTCGTCGGCGTCCAGCTCAAAACGCCCGTCCGCATTGGTTACCGCACCTTTGGCGGTACCTTTTACCGTAACGGTCACGCCGGGAATAGCGGTACCGTCCGCCGCTTTAACGGCGCCGGTCACTTTTTTGAAAGCGGCGGCATCTACTTCACGCGCGTCTATCACCATTTTCACGCCGTCTTTCTGTATGATGATCTGGTTGCCGACGGCCTCGTAGCTTACATTATAGGGGGAAAGCAATACTTCCAGCACATCGCCGAGGCGCTGGTCTTTTACGTCTATGCTCACTTTGTTGTTTAAAGGAATGGTTTGCGTGGCGTAAGCAAACTTGACGGAAGCGGCCTGCTCAATTTTTGTCAGTACGTTTTTCAGGCCCTTGTTGGACATGGACAGCGATATCTTTTTGTCCAGCACCCCGGAAGGGTAAAGCACGTCCGCGTAAGCAAATACATTTGCAGCAAGACATAAGAAGGACATCAATAGCGCTACCCGCATCTTTGTAAAGATGGTATTCATACGCATACTATTTTGGTTGACAGTAAATTCCCGAACTAAAGGACGGCTGCATTTCCACATCCAGGGCCGCTGATCCGCACAACATCTTCGTCTACTTCGTACGTTGCGCTCAGCACTTTGCTCAATATGTCTAATTTATCGTACATCGATCCCTCGTCCAGGGCGATCGTGATCTTGCATTTGGAGAATTTTTCCCGGTCGTACCGGAACTCGACGCCATAAGTGCGCGTCAGCGCGCCGATGATCTTATCCAGGCCGGCTTCGTCGAAATACATCGTTTCCCATGCCGGCGCGGGGTTGGCCAGCAGCGCGGGCGAAGCGCCTGTCGTTTTTTCCAGCCTGTTGCGGCTCGCGTTATATACGGCCTGCTCGTTCATCTCCAGGATGCAGGTCTTTTCATTCGTATCTTCTTCATGCCGCATCACGGCCACCTTCCCCGAACGTACGGACACCACTACATCTTCCCGCGCCGCAATGCGAAAACTGGTGCCCAGCACTTTCGTTACGATGCCGCGGCTATGCACCAGGAACGGCCTGGCCGCGTCCGGCGCGATCTCGAAAAAGGCTTCCCCTTCCAGCGTTACGTCCCGCTTGCGTTTGCCCAGCAGGCTATGATATTTCAGCGAGGCGCCGGGGTGCAGGGTGATGCGCGAACCGTCTACCAGGTAGACCGTTCTGAGCGCGCCGCCCGTATTCCTGACGGATATTTCCGCGTGACCGGTGCGCGCCATCAGGATACCGTTCTCGTTCACGATAGTGCTCGTTTGCGGCCGGTTCATCATATACCAGGCGCTGCCGCCAACGCCCAGCAGCACGATAATAGCGGCTGCCGCTGCATAACGCCGGTACCAGGGCGCGCGGGGGCGCAGTTCCTCCTGCATGTCGCTCCATATCTGCCCTGCCAGCTCGCTGCTGCTGAAAGTGTCGTGCTCCGACTCGTGTATCAGCCTGATCACCTCGCGGGAACGTTCTACCAGCATACGCCGGTCGGGGTGTTCGCGCATCCAGCTTTCCCAGTAGGCATGGGCTTCCGCATCGGGCTGCAATACCCAGCGTACAAATTCATCGTTCTGCAATAATGCTTCAAGTTCCTGTTGCGAATACGACATACGGCTAAAACAATTATGCGCGGTTTATTAAAAGTGTACGCGGGAGGCTCCCGATACTCACCTGGGGGAATATTTTTTTTTCAGGATAAAAAAAACAGCATACAGATCAGCCCGGGGCCGAGTATTTCTCTTAAGTGAACAATGGCGCGGTGTAAAAGGTTCACGGCGGACTGGTAGTTGACGGCCATGATCTCGGCGGCTTCTTCGGTGCTGCAGCCATGATAAAAACGGAGGTTCACCACTTCGCGCTGCCGGCCGGGCAGGCGTTCCAGCGCCAGGCGGATGCGTTCCCTGCGGTGCTGTTCGTTTTCAGTAT
>JBQCFV010000404.1:0-2995 GCA_051958695.1 Chitinophaga sp.
GGATGCGGTGCCCACGCGCTGCGGCACTGCTACGTATTCGTCGTTTACATAATTATAGAGCTTGTAAGGTTTGCTCACGTCTTTATTGGTATACACATTCAGGTCGTAACCGGCCACGCCGCGCAGGCTCAGGCCTTGCACAAAAGGCACGGTGTAGTTCAGCGCGATGGTGGTCTGGATATTTTTGGTCACGGACTCGTTGTAACCGGTAACGTCCCTGTCGGACAGCACTACGGGGTTTTGCGTGGAAGGGCTTACGTTGAAGGGATAATCGGGATTGTTGTTGGCATAAGGCCTTTCCGTGGGCAGCGTTACGCGGGTGCCTTTGAAGATGTTGAAGAAATTCTCGCCCGGCGTTTCCCTTTTGTCCCAGCGCCCGCCGATCAGCACTTCGAGCTTCAGGTTCTTGTGCAGCTCGGTGGTGAGGTTGGTGCGGAGGTTGAAACGGTCGTAGCCCATATCGTTCGTTTTGAGCAGGCCTTCTTCGTTGGCGTAGGCGAAGCTCACGAAATACTGGGTCTTGTCGTTGCCGCCGGTGGCGGACAGGTTATGCTGCTGCTGCATGGCCTGTTTTTTCATGGTCTCGTTGTACCAGTCGGTGCTTTCATAACCCGGCGCGCCGTCGATCCATTTTTGCAGCTCGTCTTTGGTGAGGAAGGGCGTTCCCTTGCCGCCGAGCAGGTCCGCGTCGTTGCGCATTTGCATCCATTCGCCGGCGGTCGCCATTCTCGGCACGTCCGTCGGTTTCTGGAAACCGACCATGCCGGTATAGTTGAACGATGCTTTTCCTTTGGAACCTTTTTTGGTGGTCACGATCACAACGCCGTTGGCCGCGCGCAAACCGTAGATGGCGGCAGTCGCGTCCTTGAGGAAGGAAATGCTTTCGATATCGTCCGCATTGAGGCGCTGGAACTCCCCGGCCCCGTCGCGCACGATACCGTCGATCACGAACAGCGGCGTACCAAAGCCCCTGATGTTGATGCTGTTGTCGAACGTGCCGGGCTCGCCGCCGAGCTGCCTGATCTGCAGACCGGCTACTTTACCCTGCAGCTTTTGCGCCACGCTGATGTTCGCCACCGTCTGGATCTCTTTGTTGGTGATATTGCTGACGGCGCCGGTGAGCGTTTCCTTGCGTTTGGTGCCGTAGCCCACCACCACCACGCCGGCGAGCTGTTCGTCCGTAGGTGTCAATCGTACGTTTATTGTACTCCTGCCGTTGATCTGTTCAACGATGGTGACCATGCCCACATAGGTGAATGTGATTTCCGTGGCTGCGGCGGGTACGTTCAGCGAATATTCGCCTTTGACGTTTGTGGTTACGCCCGTTCTTTTGCCGGCCGCGTCTACGGTGAAGACTGTTACCCCGGGCAGCGCAGCGCCGTCCCGGTCGTCGGTAACCTTTCCCGTGATGGTTTTCTGCTGGGCTGCCGCTAATAACGGAAGCAGGCAGCATAGCACCAAAAAGTGATAGATTTTCTTCATAACGATTTTTTTCATGGAGATAGAAAAGGATGCAGAATCTGGTTGAAACGTGGTATTCGAGAATATGGATGCAAGTAACCCGGCAGGCATTAATAAACCAATTAATGAAAGCGTTAATAGCCGAATTAATTTTTAATTATTGATAAATTGATTGATTATCAATATGCACGAAGAAAGAATTGTGGAATTTTGGCCGAAACTTTCTAAATAATGCTTATCTTAAAAATCGCATTTCACGTATAAATTAAGTGGATTTTATCATCCAAAATAAATAAACGCATTTTAGGTCTCCGATGGGGAAACATATATTAATTATCTGCTGGACCCTTGTTTACAGTCATATTATATTTGGTCAATCGCACGGGCTCGGGTTTTCCAGCCATGAAACGGTACGGGAGAAAAGAACGTCCCTGCACCTGACCCCCGGGGGGCCTATTTGCCTGCGCGGTCAAACGGACCTGAGCTTCGACCTGGAATTTAAACCGAACATGGAAACCTATTTTGGTTACATCGTGCGGGTGATCACCACCGACCATCAGAATATAGACCTTGTATATAACCAGCGCCTCGGCGCTTTCAACTGCGTGATCGGCGAAAAAGTGACGGGAGAGTTCAGGATCGACACGCTTCAGCTGTACCGCAGCTGGAACAATATCCGCATCCGTTTCGACCAGAAGGCGGGAGAGGCCGTTTTCTTCAGCCGCGATACGCCCGTATGCCGCGGTAAGCTCGCCATCCCCGAAAATACCTGCGCGCATATCTATTTCGGCGCCACCAATTTTGAAGGCCATCAAACGCTGGACCTTCCGCCGATGAACATCAAAGACGTACGCATCACGCAAAACGGCGGCCTCCAACATTTCTTCCCTCTTTCCGAAAGCCATGGCGCTGCGGCGCACGATACCGAAGGGAAAGACACGGCCGCCGTGCGCAACCCCGTCTGGCTCAAACCCAAACACCAGAACTGGGCGCACGTGCGCACCATCCAAACGGCCGGAACGCCCGGCATCGCGTTCGACCAGCAAAAGGAAGTGCTATATATTATTACCGCCGACTCCACTTTCAGGCTCACGTTCAGGGACATGCAGCTCCGGGGCGACGCGCTCGCTTCCGGTCATACGCTGCTCCCCGCAGGCACGCAGTCCGTATACGATCCGCTGCGCCAGCAGCTTTACAATGTGCTGATCGATGAAAAGAAAGTGCGCACGTACGACACCGCCGCCAAACGCTGGGACAATGCATTTACCTACACCGAGCTCACCGAATACTGGCAGGCCAACAAATTCGTAAGCCATACGGACACTTCATTATATATACTCGGCGGCTACGGTCAGCTGCGTTATAAAAATCTCGTGCAGCGGTATCACTTCCCCACGCAGACCTGGGAAAAGCTCACCGTGAAAGGCGATCACTTCATGCCCCGTTATCTTGCCGCGCTTGGCCTTAACGTTACGGGCGACACCGCGTTCATTCTCGGCGGCTACGGCAGCAACACCGGCGACCAGTCCGTGAA
>JBQCFV010000405.1:0-3332 GCA_051958695.1 Chitinophaga sp.
GGAAATGGAGCGTATCTCTTTCAGTTCGGGTATCACCGCCATGGTTTGCTCCACGGGGAAAGTAATGAGCCGCTCTACTTCCTGCGGCGCCAGGGAAGGACTTTGGGTGATGACCTGCACCTGGTTGTTGGTGATGTCGGGCACGGCGTCCACCGGCAGCCGCGTAAGGGAATACACTCCCCACGCGATCAGTGCAAGCGTCATGAGCCCGACGATCAATTTGTGCTGAATTGAAAACCGGATGATCTTGTTAAGCATTACAATAGCTGGATTTAACGGCGCATGCGCACGCGTTTACGGCGTATGGCCCTATACGTTAATGGTGGTTGCAATAAAAGAACGATCAGGAAAACCGGGGCGGCTGCCAGGGAGCGCCGGCAAAATCGTGCACCGGCGGGCAAAGGTAGCTGTCGGCGATCACCGCAAGCGGCTGGGGCCGGGAAACAAAGGGAGTGGTGGCGGGAAGCGCCGTGGTCACTGCGCAGCAATAGCAGGCGCAGAAGGGGGAACAAAGATCGGTGCCGGCTTCATGTTCGGTAATGGGCATATGGATAAGCACACCCGTTTCCTCGCCGGAAGCGTGGGTGTGACCGTCCGCGCACGGCGTGCCGGTGCAGAATACGATCCAGATGCTGAGCAGGAAGCAGAGCGCTTTCATGAGCACGAAGGTAAAAAAAAGCGGCGGCCGTTGCCTAAAGTATTTTTACAAGGCGGTTGCAAAAAGGACTGGTTTTTGCGGTTGACAAAGGGTATAAAAGCAGATACATATGTTACAGGACTTTGTTGTGCAAAAAACGATCGACATCGCCGCGCCGCTGGAAAAAGTGTGGCAATTCGTCACCAGCCCGGCGGGCATGAAGGCATATCTTTTCGGCACGAATGCCGTCAGCGACTGGAAAGTGGGCAGCCTCATCCGGTTTACGGGGGAGTGGGAAGGAAAGGAGTATGAAGACAAAGGCACGATCGAAGTGCTGGACCCCGGGAAAACTTTCGAATATACCTATTACAGCGCTTTCAGCGGCGTGCCCGACCAGTCGGAGAATTACACCGTGGTGCGCATGGATTTCGAGCCGGTGGGAACGGGTACGCGCCTCACATTGAAACATAGCAATTTCCCGACTGAAACCGCTTACCAGAATACGGAGAAGCATTGGGAGCTGGCGCTGGACATTATCAAAGACAAAACGGAAGCAAAGGACGCTTAAGGCGTTTCCAGGCAGGTCTTTATTTTTTTGCGGATGAACATTTCTTCTTCCGGCGAAGGCTTGCCCCATAAGGCTTTGCGGTAATGCCGCAGGGCGAGGTGATTTTTGCCTTCGTCCGCATAAATACGCGCGATGCTGCAATGCAGCAGGTGATGGTGCTGCATGAAAGACTGCCGTTCCAGCGTTTCCAGCAGGTGCATGGCGGCTTTCGATTGCCCTGCAAAATGCAGCGCCACGGCCTGGTTCAGCTGCACGAAAGGCGAGGGCGCCATCGTATCCAGCTGGGCGTAAAGTTGCGCGATCTGCTGCCAGGGCGTTTCTTTAAAGCCCGGCGACACCGCGTGCAGGCAGGCGATGGAGGCTTCGATAATATAGGTGGAAGGCGCCGGTCCGGCGCTGGCCTGCTTCAGGTAATCCGTGGCTACGCGGATCATGTCTTTATTCCAGCGTCCGCGCGGCTGATGTTCCAGCTCCAGCAATTCCCCCGCTTCGTTGGTGCGCGTTTCCCAGCGGCTCAGCTGAAAGAGCATCAGCGCGTACAGCGCCTTCGCATCCGAAGCGGACACTCTCGCCCGGCGTATCACTTCGCGGGTAAGGCTCAGCGCGTCCTCGCACAATCTTTCTTCCCTTGATTTCCATCCTTCCGTAAACACGACGTACAACACTTTCAACGCAAGCCCCACTTTTGCTTCGCTCCACCAAACAAAACCACTCCGGAAGGCGATGTCGCCGCTTTTAAGCTGCTGTCTCTGGCGGTAAATGATCCTGGAAATACTGTCCGCCTCCGTGCCCAGCAGCCCGGCGATCTGCTGCACCTGCAGGCCGAACACATAACGCAATGCGGCCACCAGCTGTACTTTTACGGCAAAGCGCGGGTGCATGCAGGCGAAAAGCAGGCGCAGGAGGTGAAGATCGCCGTCCTCGTCCGAAGCGGGCATTACAGGATCGGAGGGCAGATGCTGCAGCGGGATATGCAGATGCCTGCGTTCTTTGAAACGCAGGGCCTGGTTGCGTACGGCCGCGTACAGCCATGCTTCCGGTTTGCCGGGAACGGTCTGTTGCCAGCTTGCGGAAGCGGCGGCAAAGGCTTCCTGCACCAGGTCTTCCGCGTCCGCCAGCCGGATGCCGCTGTAACGCAGCAGCAGGTGGCTCACCATTTTCCCGAAATGCGCGCGGTAGAGCTGCTGCAGGAGCCCCGTCAATTCCAATGTTCGCGGTTCACTCATGTGCCATCAAAGGTCTTACTTCTATCGCAATTTCCCCGTCCTGCACGGAAGGGCAGGCGGCGGCGAGGGTTGCCGCCGCTTCCAGGCTTCCCGCCTGCAAAAGCATATACCCGGTCACGCTCTCGCACGATTCGGAAAAAGGCCCGTCCGTAGCGATGTGTGATTTCTTTACATACCGCGTTTCCGCCTCCAGCGGCTCGCCGCCCAGCAGGTTGCCCGAAGCTGCCAGCTGTTCCGCCCAGCGGGTCATTTTCGCGATGTCCGCCTGCATTTCGGCTTCCGTCATGTTCCGCATGCGTTCCAGGTCTTCCCTGATCAGTAAGAGGAATTTTTTCATGGTGTGACTGTTTTTTAAATATAGTACCCTCCATGGCAAAAATCCGGACAAGGGGAGGGAATTTTTTTTAAATACTGGAGGCGGATGGCGCAGCTTGCCCGCTTCGCAGGGACGCCGCGTATTTGCAGATTCATTCGCGGTAACCACCGGGCTGCCGAATAGTGCAGCTTGTACGCTTCGCCGGGACGCCGCGGATTTATGTGTTCATTCGCGGTAACCGCCGGGCCGTTCCTTCCATAAAAAAAGCCATAATCTCTTATGGCTTTTTATGTTGCGGTTTGTTCGGGTTCGGTCTGTAGTTCCGGCGTTGCCCGTTCTTCGGTTTGCCGCCGCCTTTTTTGCTTCCGCCGCCGTGGCCCCTGCCAGCGCCGCTTCCGCCTCCGCCGTTCCCGCGGAATTTCGGCTGGTATTCTGGCACCGGGCCCAGCTCCGGCGGTACCGTCGCTGTGGTTACCGGGTGGCCGAGCAATTTGTCGTTTCGGGCGAAACGGCCTGGTTCCTTCGGGCTGATAAAAGGATAAGCGGTGCCGTCGGTTGCCGCCCTGGCGGTAAGGCCGATGCGGG
>JBQCFV010000406.1:0-10141 GCA_051958695.1 Chitinophaga sp.
TGTCGCTCGCAGCAGGCATCGGCCTGATCGTTCTGCTCACCGTCAAATTCAGGGTGCATGCTTTTTTCGCGCTGTTCCTCGCCTGTTTCGTGGTGGGGCTGGGCATCCTGCTGCCGTTCGCGGATATCATCAACACGATGAAAGACGGTTTCGGGCATATTCTGCGCAGTCTTGGCTTTATTATCATGCTCGGCACCATGCTGGGCGTGATACTTGAATACACCGGCGCCACGCGTGTGATGGCGGCCGCCATCCTGAAGATCGTGGGAGAAAAAAGAGCGGCGGCGGCGATGGGCATCACGGGTTTTATCGTGGGGCTGCCTATCTTCTGCGATTCCGGTTATATCGTTTTGAGCGGGCTGAACCGGTCCATCGCAAAACGCAGCGGGGCGTCCATCCTCGTGATGTCCGTTTCGCTGGCTTCCGGACTGTATGCCGTGCATTGCCTCGTACCGCCGCATCCCGGCGCCACGGCGGCGGCGGGCCTTATCGGCGCGGATATCGGGAAACTCATCCTCACCGGCGCCGCGGTAGCCATTCCCGCTGCCATAGCGGGCTGCTGGTGGGCCGCATCGATGGGCAAACGTATTACGGTTATGGATAACCACGAACATCATGAAGAAGAACCGTTGCCGGATATGCCCGCCTGGAAAGCATTCCTGCCGCTCAGACTGCCCATCGTGCTGCTCGGCGCGGGCGCTTTCAGCGATCTGCAGCATGGCGGCAGCCTCCTGCATGTGCTGGGCGACCCGGTGATCGCGCTGGCAGTGGGCGTGTTGCTGGCTTTTTTTACGGGGAAGAAATGGAAGCGCGCGGCCGTAAGCCACCTGATGTCCGAAGCGGCGGAAAAGGCCGGCGGCATACTCGTTATCATCGGCGCGGGCGGCGCTTTTGGCGCTATTCTCGCCACGACCAAGATCGGCGATCACTTTTCGTCTTCCTTACAGCTGGGCCACATCGGCATCATATTCCCTTTCCTGCTGGCGGTATTGCTAAAAACGGCGCAGGGTTCCTCCACCGTGGCGATCATTACTTCGGCGTCCATCATTCAGCCGTTGCTGCCCGTGCTAGGGCTTGACAGCGACACCGGCCGGCTGCTCTGCATGCTGGCGCTGGGAGGCGGCTCCATGATGATCTCGCACGCCAACGACGCGTATTTCTGGGTGATCAGCAAATTTTCCGGGCTGGAAATGAAACCGATGCTGAAGGTGTATTCAGGGGCTACGATCGTTATGGGGGTGGTGACTTTTGCTATTGTTTATGTGATGTCGGTTTTGATGTTGTGAACCTATACTTATAGCACAAATTTTTAATCCCTTCAACAACAAGGCATAAAAAAAGCGGAAAACCACATCTTCAGTGATCTTCCGCTTTGTTGCCTGACCTGGATTCGAACCAAGACAAACAGAGTCAGAGTCTGTCGTACTACCGTTATACTATCAGGCAATTTTGAGGCTGCAATATTACGCATTAAATTATTCACTTCCAAATTAAAACGGTCCAAAATCCGCCAAACGCTTGATAATAGCGGCGTTCGCCCGAAAAAAAATAGCCGCTCCCCTTTCGGAAAGCGGCCGGCCTTTATCCAGTTTGCAGGTTAATTTTTGTAGATCCTGATCTCGATCTTCCCGTCTTTCGTAACGGCCGCGCGGTACATGCCTTCGGTATTGAAAGGCGTAGCCATATTGCCGTCTTTGTCCAGCGCTATCAGGCCGCCGTCGCCGCCGAGATCGCCTACTTTTTTGATCACGGCTTTGCCGGCTTCCGCTACGGAAAGACCTTTGTAATTCATCAATGCGGAAAGATCGTACGCTACCACGTTCCGGATGTAAAATTCGCCCCAGCCCGTGCAGGACACGGCAACCGTGGCATTGTTCGCATAAGTGCCCGCGCCGATAATGGGCGAATCG
Source organism: Chitinophaga sp. (assembly GCA_051958695.1). Classification (GTDB taxonomy): domain Bacteria; phylum Bacteroidota; class Bacteroidia; order Chitinophagales; family Chitinophagaceae; genus Chitinophaga. The sequence goes on from JBQCFV010000406.1 coordinate 1,911, forward strand.
CCGATGCGGCCGAATTTCTTGTTCGTCATGCCGCCGGTGGAAGTGCCTGCGGCGAGATTGCCTTTGTTGTCCAGCGCCACGCAGCCTACCGTTCCGAATTTATTGTCGATGTTGAGGATGCCCAGCTTGTGCGGGGGAATAAAACTATGATCGAGCTTCGTTTTCACCGAATCTTCCTCCAGCGCCTTCTGCAGGCCGTCCCAGCGGGACTGCGTCCAGAAGTAGGCAGTGTCCACGATCTCGATGCCTGCCTGCGCGGCAAATGCTTCCGCGCCGCGGCCCGCCATCATCACATGCTCTGATTTTTCCATCACGGCCCTTGCGAGCGAAATGGGGTTTTTGATCACGCGTACGCCCGCTACCGCGCCCGCCGCCAGCGTGCTGCCGTCCATGATGGAAGCGTCCAGCTCGTTGTGGCCGTCGTGCGTGAACACGGCGCCTTTGCCAGCGTTGAACAGCGGGTTGTCTTCGAGCACCCTGATGGTGGCTTCCACCGCATCGAGGCTGGAGCCGCCGGATTGCAGTACGCCATAACCCTTTTTCAGCGCGGTTTCCAGCGCGGATTTGTAGGCGGCCTCCTTTTCGGGCGTCATGTTCTTTTTCAGGATGGTGCCGGCGCCGCCGTGGATCACCATTACGTAATTCCCTTTCTGCCGCCCCGCCGGCGTCTGCATGCAGGCGCCGAGCACAAGGGCCATCGCCAGCAGCAATGCGGTATAACAATAATTTTTACGCATGTTATTGAGTTCTTTCTTTTAAGTTACCATTTTCCACCCACCAAAAATACCACTGACCGCCTTCCGCTTTGGCAGGATCAAAATCAGCCACGGAAAAATGACCGTTGCCGTTTTCCGCGCCCTGCAATTCGTATACGCTTACGGCTTCTTTGCCGCCAAGCCACTCCACGGGTTTGCCGGGAGCGCATTGCTCGGGCGCATGTTTGTCGCTGGTGATGAGAAAATACGCTTTGCCTTCGCCATACACCTGCGCATTGCCTTTTTCGTCGATGCAAACGGCCGTTCTTTCATCCGGCGCAATGCCTTTGGGGAATACCTTCCAGTCGGTAATGATGCGCGCCATAAAGGCCATATGCCTGCCCTGGCGCTTGCGGGCCACGTAATGCTGGTCGCTGATCACGTCGTGCAGGAAGGGCGGCTGCAGAAAATCGTTGTTATAGATCGTCACCAGGGTATCGTAGGGATTTAGCAGCGCCTTTGCGGTGGCGCTGCCGGTCTCGCCGCTGTAATACATGCCGGTAAGCACGGCGCAGCCTGCGCTGGTACCGCCTACGGGCACTTTTTTCTCGTTCAGCAGGTAATTGATGGCTTCGGAAGTTTTGGTGTTCCGCCAGAAATTCATGTAGTTGGACTGGTCGCCGCCGGAAATAAAAAGCATTTCCGCGTTGCGGATCACGCGTGCTACTTCGGGATCGTCGGCCTTTTCGCGGGAATCGATGAGGAGGGTTTCCACGGAGCTTACTTTTCCTAAACTGTCGATCGTGCGGTTATACAGGTAATTGCTGGAAGCGCGCAGCACCACCACGTTACCGCCGCCGCTTCGGTCTATCATCCACCTGAACGCGCCCGGCACATCGCCGCCGCCGCCAATGAGGGCCACGCCGCCGCGTGTGGGCGTAACTACGTCCGTGGTGTCGCCCGTGATGCCGAGCGAAGCCGTTCTTCCCCGGATCAGCTGCGCCTCTCTAACCGATCCGTTTTGCCCGCATGCTGAAAGCCCTATCAAAAATATCGTCAGAATTTTTTTCATCAGTATACATGTTTTTTAAAAGCAGGATGCCGCATCGACTGGTTTCATGTCCTGCCCGATTTTCCAAAGCGGTTATTTTTTCAGGTAACCGGGGTTTTGTTTGATGTTCGGGTTGGCGCGCAATTCGCTGTTCGGGATCGGGAACACGTATTCCGCGTCTTCCGGCGTGAGCAGCACCGCGCCCAGCGCGTTCACCGCGTCTTCGGGGTTGCGCGAAATGTCCATGTCCCTTCTTCTCAGGTCAAAATGCCGGTGGCCTTCGAACGCCAGTTCCTTGAAACGTTCGGTATAAACGGCGTTGATGAGCGCGGCTTTGTCTGCAAAGGTTTGCGCCGTGTAACCGGCTATGCGCGCAGCGCGCAGGTCGTTGATATCGTCCGCGGCAAGACCGGGCATATTGTTCTCCGCATAAGCTTCCGCGCGTATCAGGTACATTTCGCCGGTGCGCAGCAGCTTGATGTCCACCAGGTTGCTTTCGGTATTGGCGGCCACGTATTTTGTTACCGCGTTCGGCACATTGCCGGCGGCTTGGCGGCCCGGGTCAACGGTGATGTAGGAAGAAAAACGGATGTCGTTGGCTTTGTCGAACAGGTTCACGAGCTTGAAAGAAGCGGCGTAATAGATGCGCCTGCCGGCGGGATTGTTGAGGAAGCCGGCCTGCGTGTAAAAGTTGCCGATCTCTTCGTCGCCGATCACGCGTTTGAGTTTCCAGAACACTTCGGCGGTGCTGTTGTCTTTCCATATCTGCGGGAACTGCGTGCGGTTCGCCAGCGGCAGCGCGTCGATCGCTTCGGTAGCGTAAGTGATGGCGTTGTCCCAGTTCTTTTCATACAGCGCCACGCGCGCCTGAAGCGCGGATACGGCGGCTTTGGTGATGCGGGTGCGGTCGTCGAAGCCGGGCGGGATCAACTTTTTTGCTTCGGTAAGGTCTTCGTTGATGCGCGCCATTGTTGCTGCGAAGCTCAGCCTCGCGGGTTTGCCGATATAGGAGCTGTCCATGTAAGGCACGCCCATGGCGTTGGGCTCGTATTTTTCCGCGAAGTTGCGCACCAGCTCAAGATGGCAATACGCCCGCAGCGCGAGCAGCTCGCCCTGGTATTGCGCCAGCGCTTCGTGCCCGGTGGGCTTTACGGCTACCCCGCGCGAGGCGCTTAATGCCCTGTTCAGCCGGTCGATGGCGATGTAATTGTCTTTCCAGGAATCATGCAGGAAGCTGCCGTCGTACTGCCAGCGGTGGGTCGCAAACCCGGAGCCGGTGCTGTTCTCGGAAGGAAGCATGTTTTCGTCGGTGATGAGCGATGTGTAGCGGATGCTGGAATAGTAGCTCAGTGCGGAATATGCGCCGAGCAGGCCCTGGTTCACGTCTTCCACGTTCTGGTAAGCGCCTTCGGGATCGATGTAATCCGAGGGGCGGAGGTCCAGCTGCTTGTTGCAGGCGGTCGTGAAAAAAGCGGCGGTTATATAAAGAAGATATTTTTTCATGCTGCGCAAGATTAAAAGTTAACATTTAAACCAACCACGTACGTACGAGGAGCGGGATAATTGAAACGGGCGTACTCGTTGCCGTTCTCCGGGTCAAAGCCTCTCCATTTCGTCCAGGTGAACAGGTTCTGGCCCTGCACGTAGATCGTTGCGCCTTTGATGATGCGCAGGCTGCTGAGCACGTGCTGCGGCAGGTTGTAACCGATGTTCGCATTGCGCAGGCGGAGGAACGAAGCGTCCTGTATGTCGCGCGAGGTGTAATTGCGGTCTGCGCTGATGCGGGGCAGGATGGCATTGTCTCCCGGTTTTTTCCAGCGGTCGTACAGCAGCCTTACGCTTTGGTTGCTGGTGATGAAGCTGGGGTTTTCGTTGAAATAATCTTCGTTGTTGTAACGCATCACTTTCGCGTTGAAGCTGAGGAGCGCGTTCACATAAAAGTTCTTCCAGGTAAGACCGGTGTTGAAGCCGCCGGTAAGCTCGGGAACAAAAGTGCCGAACTCCGCCACGCTCATGGTGGCCGCGTCGTATTCGGTGGTGATCTTGCCGTCGATATCGTAATAAAGCGGGTCGCCATTGTCCGGGTCCACACCGGCCCATTTGGGCGCGTAATGCGCGCCGTAAGGCAGACCTACGCGGATGATACCGGTATACCCGTTCTCAAATTCATCGGCGCCGCCGAGGTCGAGCACTTTGTTTTTGTTGTAGGCCATGTTCACGCCTATGGTCCAGGAGAGGTCTGCTTTGCGTACCACGTCTCCCTGCAGATCGATCTCCACGCCCCTGTTGCGCATTTTGCCGGAGCTGATGGGCAGCGTTTCTTCGGGCACGCCGGCGGTAAAGGAAAGCCGCTGGTCGATGAACAGGTTGCTGGTGATGCGGTTGTAATATTCCGCCGTCAAACGGATGCGGTTGCCGCGTGTGAGCCCGAGGTCAAAACCGATGTTCAGCTCTTTCGCATATTCCCAATCGTAATCCGCGTTGCCGGGCTGGCTCGGCACGATGGCCGGATTGCCGCCATAGGACGCCCTTTCGAAGGTGGCGAGATATGCGAAGTCGTTGAGGAACTGGCTGGCGGTGGTGCCGTAGCTGGCCCTGAAACGCAGCGCGGAAATAAGGTCCACGTCCTGCAGGAATGCTTCGCGTTTGGCTTCCCAGCTCACGCCCGCGGAGTAAAAGCCATGCCAGCGGTTGTTTTCAGGCACCATCGAGGAGCCGTCGTAACGGTAGCTTCCGTTGAAAGTGTATTTGTCGTTGAACGTGTAACGCAGCAGACCGATGAACGAAGCGGTAGCATTGGACGATTTGCCGCCGCTCAGCACCGGTGTGTAGGTACCCGGATCGCCAATACCGGCGGGCGTTCGCGGCAAACGCGGATCAAGACCGTAACCGGTATAACCAAAAGAACGGTAGGTATTTTTGAGATACTCGAAATAGCCGGACACTTCCAGCTCGTGTTTACCGCTGAACACGTTGTTCCAGGTAAGCCCTGAAGTGGAAATCACGGAAGTACGGCGGGAAACTCCCTCACCGTAACTCCCCAGGTTCCCGTTGGATACTTTGCGCCCTGCGTAGGAATCGGGATTGAACCAGTCTTCCGTGGTCAGGTCTTTATAATCTATGCCCAGCCTGGTTTTGGCCACCAGCCCTTTTACGATCTCGTAATTGAGCGAGGTGCTGAGGATCATTTTAAGCTGGTCCTGTCTTTTGCTGGTGTTAAGCATTCTTTCGTACGAATCGCTGCCTTCGCGCAGGTCCAGCACGGGATAGTCCGCGCCGTCGCCGGTGGTTACCAGCTTGCCGTCAGGCGCGAAGGGGTATTCGTAAGGCAGTGCGTAATACACGGCAGACAGCGGGTTGTTGGCCGCGGTGCTGCCTTCCTGCTGTATAAAGCTGCTTTTCGAATACCCTACGTTCGCGTTGAGGTTGGCGGTGAATTTGCCCGCCGTGAAGTCCAGATTGTTTTTTACGGTGTAACGTTTCATGTCAGAGACCCTTACGAGGCCCTGCTGATCGAAATAGTTGAGGGATGTATAGAACCGGATATTTTCATTGCCGCCGCTGGCGCTTACCTGCTGCTCCATGTATTTGCCGTTGCGCATAAAAAGATCGCGCCAGTCGGTATCCATTTGCAGCAGGCTGTCTACGATATGGTCCGCATTCGCCTGTTCCGCCGGCGTCATGTTCGTATATTCGGGGTTCAGTTTGGAATACGTCCAGAACGGGCCCGCTTCCGCGCCGGTTTCCAGCCCGATGCCTTCTTCAAATTCTTTTCTCTCTTTCGAGTTCATCATATTGAAACGGGGCGTGGTAAGGGTTGAAACGCCGTATTGGGAACGGTATTCTACCGCTACTTTGCCCGATTTGCCTTTTTTGGTGGTGATCACGATCACGCCGTTGGAGCCGCGCGAGCCGTACAACGCCTTGGCGGACGCGTCTTTCAGCACGGTCACCGATTCGATGTCGCCGGGATTGATCGACTGGAAAGCGCCCGCTTCGATGGGCACGCCGTCCATCACGTACAGCACGCTGGTATTGCCCGCGATGGTGCCGATGCCCCGGAGCGTAACGTTGGCGCTGGTGCCTGGCTGGCCAGACACTGCGTTGACCTGCAAACCCGGTACCCGGCCCTGCAGCGCCTGCTCGAACGTAGCGGCAGGCACTTCGTTGATCTTGTCGCCGCCCACGGTGGTGGCCGCGGATACGGATTTGCTCCGGTTGTAGCCGGTATAGCCCGTTACCACCACTTCTCCCAGGCTGGTGGTGGAAGGCTGCATCACCACGTTAAATTCCGTGAGCTGGCCGATGGTGACGGTTTGCGAAACAAATCCCAATAGGGAAAATTCGAGCGTTTTTGCCGCGTCGCCTACGCTGACGGCGAAGCGCCCGTCGCCGTCCGTAGCGATGCCGGTGTTGGTGCCGGTTACGCGCACGGCTACACCGGGCAGCGGCTCGCCTGAAGCGCTGGTGACCCTGCCTTTTACGATCCTGTCGGCAACGGCAGGCTGGCTGTTGGAAACGATCACGACCAGGTTGTCTTCCTTGACCACGTAGCTCAGCCCCAGGCCCGCAAATGCGCGGCTCAATACCTGCGACAGCTCCGCGTCCTGCACGGAAATGCTCACGCGCTGGTTTTCAGGCAGCGTACCCGTATGATATACGAAGCGGTAACTGGTTTGTTTTTCTACCTGGTTGAGAACGTTGCGGATACTGCTTTTGTGGAGGTCGAGGCTGATCTTGTCCTGCCCCCTGCCGGTTACGGCATGCACCTGGAAACCCAGCAGCAGCAATAGCGTAATTAGTTTCATAGCCAACAATAGCGGGAGTTTCATAACTTTGTTATGGTTTAGTGAGTGAATAGCCTTATACATTTTCTAAACTCCGGGAAGTGCGCCAACACTTCCCATTTTTTATTTTTCCTGATCCTGGTTGATGAGAGCGCGCCAACGCTCTTTTATAAAATTGATCCTGGTTGTTATTATTTGCTGATCACGATCCTGCTCTGCTCTACCTCGAAGCTGAAGGGATAAGACAACTGCAGCGCTTCCAGCGCCTTGATGACGGTCTCGCTCTCGAACGTGCCGGAATAGCTGTACTGTTTCACGCTTTCGTCCGTGATCACGATGGAGATGCCGTACCATTGCTCCAATCTGCGCGCGATCTGCTCCAGCGACTCGTCCTGTATCTTCAGCCGGCTCCTGATCCATGCGATCTCTTTTGCTTTGTGGTCCACCGGGTCCACCGCCAGCGAGTGCACGGCAAAGGCCGTGTCTTTTTTGCTTCCTGATTTTATGACGAGCTTCTGGCTGGGCAGGAGGATGGTTTTGCGGGAAGGGTCTTCTTTGGAGGTCACTTCCACTTTCCCCCTGAACAAGGCCGTTTCCGTATAGGCGTTGCCGGGATAGGCGCTTACATTGAAAACGGTGCCCAGCACTTCGATGGTAGCGTCTTTGGTATGTACGATGAAAGGATGCGCGGGGTCCGGTTTTACGTCGAAGAAGGCTTCGCCGGAGAGGCTGAGCACGCGGTTGGTTTTGCTGAAACCTTCGGAGAGGGAAACGGTGGTGTTATGCCGCATGGTGAGCACCGAACCGTCCGCCAGCATCAGCGTTTTGCGCGGTTCTTTTCCCGATTGCACGGTAGCGGCCACCGGCGGCGCTTCGGGCGCAGGGGCGGGCCTGTTCAGGAAAAAGAAAGCGGCGGCCGCGATCAGCACCGACGCGGCGATGCCGGCGTACAGCATTCTGCGCGGTTTGCGGCTGCGCGCTTCGAGCTGGCCAAATTCTTCCTTCAGGAACATGGAACGTTCCAGTCCGTCCTTCAGCTCGCGCAGCTGCTCCGGCAGGTTGCCCTGGTTGGCGCTGAGCATGGAAAACAGCTTTTTTGCCTCCGTTATTTCAGCGGAAGCTGCGGGGTTTTCCCTGATCCAGTTTTCCCAGAATGCAATGGCGGACGGGTCCGTTCCCAGGCAGTATCGCTGGAAGGATTCGTCGCAGACAAAATCTTCGGCGTTGCGGTATTGGTCGCTCATGCTACGTCACCTTTCCTATACTGACGGCAGGAAAAGTGATTTTGCCCAAAGGAATGGAGGATTTTTTTTGAGAAAAGGTGGATTAATGGGGAGAAAATGGCTTTGGAAGGGGTTTTTCCGAACCTTCATTTTAACAACTCCCTCAACAGCCGGATAGCATTATACATCGTATTATACACGGTCTTAACGCTTTGCGCCGTATGCTCCGCGATCTGCCGGTAGCTGTACCCTTCAAAAAACATCAGATCTATCAGCTCTTTTTGCCGGGGCGTGAGCTGCTGCATGGCGCGGTACAGCTTGCGCTTCATTTCCTCGTCCTGCTGCACCCTTACGATGATCTCCTCATAAGGCAGCTCGCTGGCCGCTTCCTGCCGCCCCATCCGCTCGATGGCGGTCTCTATTTTCGCATGATATTCCAGCTGGTCGATCAGCATGCGGCGAAGCGCGGTGAAAA
>JBQCFV010000407.1:0-4526 GCA_051958695.1 Chitinophaga sp.
TTTTCCGTCCGGATCTTTGGCCCAAACGAGCGCGATCTGCGCGAAGGGCGCGTTGGAGATCCACATTTTGGCGCCGTTAAGCAGGATGTGATCGCCGTCGTCGTCGAAATAAGTGAGCATGCCGGCCGGGTTGGAGCCAAAATCGGGTTCGGTAAGCCCGAAGCATCCCATGATCTCCCCGGTGGCCATTTTGGGCAGGAAACGTTTTTTCTGCTCGTCGCTTCCGTAAGTAAAAATGGGATGCATCACCAGCGAGCCCTGCACGGACGCGGTGGAACGCACCCCGCTGTCGCCGCGTTCCAGCTCCTGCATCATGAGGCCGTAGGAAATATAATCGAGCCCGCCGCCGCCATATTCCACGGGCAGGGTGGGACCGAAGCAGCCCTGCGAGCCCAGCTCCCGCAGGATGTGCGTGGGAAAGGCGGCGCGCTGACAGTAGTCGTCTATGACGGGGGTAACGGCTTTTTTTACCCATTCCCGCACGGACGCACGCACGAGCTGATGTTCTTCCGTGAGCAACTCGTCGATTTGATAATAGTCCGGCGATTGAAACAGGTCCTGGTGCATGGGTAAAGATTTTGTGACTGCACTCAATTTACGGAATTACACCAAAGTTGCTACCTTAGGCATGCAAATCTGTTCTGTATGGCCAAACTGATGCCCGTATTCCTGCTGGCGGTGTTCCTGACCTTTGTGATCGCCACTTTTTCTTCGCGTACTTTAAATTTTGTTTCTTCCGGCGAGAACGGCCCGGTGGCCGGCATTGATGCGGACAGGATGGAGGAAGTGAAACAATACTGGATGGTATTTTTTGAAACGGGCCCGAATCAGCGGCAGGATTCCGCCAGCACCGCGCTCATCCAGCAAAAACATATCGCCGATATCAGGAAGCTGGCCGCAACGGGCAAACTGCTGGCGGCAGGGCCTTTCAACAGTACCGGTAAACTGCGCGGGATCTTTATCATGGATTGTAAAGACAGCCTGGAAGTGGTATCGCTGAGCAATGCCGATACGGCGGTAATGACAGGCCGGCTGAAATACACGATCAGGCCCTGGTGGACGGTGAAGAATTGTTTGTTCAGGTAAAGGGAAAGCGCCCTGCAGGGCAGAGCGCTTTGGTTGTTTTTTCAAATTTCCGGAAAAAGCATTTCATTGAAAAAAGCGCCCTGCGATGCAGAGCGCTCTGATTATTTCTTCGAACTTCCTGAAAAAGCATTTCATCAGTAAAAGCACCTTGCGAGGCAAAGCGCTTCGATTACAGATACCTCGCCATTTCCTTCTGCAGCTTCAACGCCGCCACATAAGCATCGTCCGCGAACTTCTCATCATTCCCCGCATAGATCACCGCGCGGCTCGCGTTTACCAGCAAGCCCACATCATTGTTCATTCCTTTTTCGGAAATGTCTTTCAGGCTGCCGCCCTGCGCGCCCACGCCGGGCACCAGGAAGAAGTGGTCCGGCACGATCTTGCGGATATCCGCCACGGACCTGGCCTGCGTGGCGCCCACCACGAACATCATATCGTCCGCCGAGCCCCAGGACGCACAAGTCCTGATCACGTTCTCGTACAGTTTTTCACCGGCCAGCGGCTGCATCTGGAAATCCGCGCTGCCCGCGTTGGAAGTAAGCCCCAGCACGATCGCCCATTTCCCGGGGAAGCCCAGGAAGGGCTGCACACTGTCGTGCCCCATGTAAGGCGCCACGGTCACGGAATCGAAGCCGTATGTTTCGTAAAAGGTCTTTGCATAATAGGTGGAAGTGTTGCCGATGTCGCCACGTTTGGCGTCGGCGATGGTAAAAATATCTTCCGGGATGTATTCCACGGTGCGTTGCAGGCTTTCCCAGCCGCGGATGCCCTGGCATTCGTAAAAAGCCGTGTTGATCTTGTAAGCAACGCAAAGGTCTTTCGTAGCGTCGATAATGGCCTTGTTAAAGGCGAACATCGGGTCGGGATGGGAGAGCAGGTGCTTCGGGATCTTGTGAATGTCCGTATCGAGACCGATACACAAATAAGACCGCCTGTCCCTGATCCGCTGCACCAATTCCTGTCTTTTCATATAGTAATTTGCAATTAGCAGCGAATTTCCGGCATTTTTGCCAATTCCCCATTTTGATTTTCCGATTTATGTGCTTATTTTTTAGCTCACCACGGTATGTAAAAACTAGACTCCCATGAAACTATCCGCGTTGTTCTGCCTGTTATTCGCCCTGGCATGGCCTTTTCTGCAATCGAATGCGCAGGAGATCCCCAGGATCGGCGTAGCTACTTCCTTTGATAACGACAACCTGCTCAGCAGCGCCGGGTATGCGTATATCGAAGAGTCCGCCCGCAAGCTGCTCGCCCCCGGCGTGCCGGATTCCACCTACCGACGGCAGTTGGCGCAGCTCAAAGCCATGAAGCTCGAAGTACGCTCCTGCAATCTTTTCCTCCCCGGCAGCATCCGCCTCATCGGCCCGGACGCCACCAGCGAAAAAGAGATACTCGGGTTTGTGGACACGCTCATGTCCCACGCCCGCGAAGCCTGCATCAAGATCATCGTGTTCGGCAGCGCCGGCTCCCGCAAGCTGAAGGAAGGCATGGACCGCGAAACCTCCCTCAAAGAACTGATCGCCATCTCCAGAAAAATGGCCGAAGTAGCCGCGAAATACGACCGCATCATCGCCATCGAAAATCTCAACAGCACGGAAGACAACTTCCTGACTACCCTCGAAATGGTCACCGGTGTGGTGAAAGCCGTGAACCATCCGAATTTCAGGATCACGGCGGACATTTATCACATGAAAAAAGAGAACGAAGACCCTGAGCATATCGTAAAAGCCGCGCCCTGGCTGGTACATTGCCATATCGCCGAAAAAGAGGACCGCCGCGCGCCGGGCACCTTGCCTGAAGATTTCAGGCCGTATTTCGCTGCGCTGAAAAAAGCGGGCTATCATGGCCGCATCACCATCGAGTGCCGCTGGAAGAACATGAAGGAAGAATGCCGGCCCGCGCTCGCCTACATGCAAAAACAACTCAAAGAAGCATACCGATAACATACTCACAAAAAACATTGCAATATGACCGAAGTAAAAAAGGACCGCCGCGAATTTCTGAAGCTTTCCCTCATGGGCGGCGCAGGCGTTGCGCTCAGCGCAATGGGCATGCCGGCCAGCAGCTATGCGCGCATCATTGGCGCTAACGACAGGGTGAACGTAGGCGTGGTGGGGTTTTCCGACCGTTTCCGCCAGGCGCTGATGCCCTGTTTTATGAACAACCGCAAAGACCTCAACTTTGATATCGTAGCGGTATCCGACATCTGGAACAGGCGCCGTGAGGAAGGAAAGGCCATTCTCGAAAAACAGCTGGGACATTCCATACAAACCTGCATGAACAACGACGAGCTGTACAAGATCAAAGACCTTGACGCCGTAATGGTCGCCACGGCGGATTTCCAGCACGCATTCCACGCCACTGAAGCCGTGAACAACAAAAAAGACGTGTACTGCGAAAAACCTTTCGCCGAAACAATGGCCGACGCACGGATGGCGCTCAAAGCCGTGAAAGCCTCCGGCAAGGTGTTCCAGGTAGGCACGCAACGCAGGAGCGGCCCGAGCTACCACGCCGCCGCCAAATTCATCCAGGACGGGAAGTTCGGCCCCATCACCATGGTGGAAATGACCTGGAACGTAAACCAGCCGGGCCGCTGGCGCCGGCCGGAGCTCACAAGCACTATCAAACAATCGGACGTGGACTGGGAACGTTTCCATTGCACCCGTCCCAAAGACAGCTGGGACCCGCGCAAATACCTCGAGTTCCGCCTCTTCTGGCCTTATTCTTCCGGCATCTTCGGCCAGTGGATGACGCACCAGATAGACACGGTACACTGGTTCAGCGGCCTGCCGCACCCGCGCAGCGCCGTAGCCAACGGCGGCATTTACCAGTGGAAAGACGGCCGCAAGAACGCGGATACGCTCACCGCAGTATTCGATTACGGCCCGCTGAACGATCCTTCCAACGGCTTCCAGGTGATGTACAGCTCGCGCTTTCACAACTCTGCCGGCGGCACCAAGGAATTGTATTTTTCCAACGGCGGCATGATCGATATGAGCACCAATAAGATCAGTCCCACCGGCGGCCTGCGCGAAAAAGAAGCCAAAGCGATGGGCATGAAGGCGAACCTGCTCCCTGAAATGGACCTCAGCAAAACCGCCGCAGCCGTGGAAGCCGGCGCCAACACCGGCGGTGACGATACCACCAACGCGCACGTCCGCAACTGGATGCAATGCGTACGGAACCAGGACGTAAAAACCAACGCGCCGATCGAAGCGGCCTATTCGCACTCTATTGCGCTGATCATGGGCAACGCAGCTTACAGAACGGGCATGAAAGCTACCTTCGACGAGGAAAAACAAGATGTAATAGTAGGAGGGAAAGTGTTTACACTATAATTTTCCGCCTCCTTCCCGGGTGTGGCCGGGGGTTAAAAAAGAAAAAAAAAAAAAAAAAAATCGTTTTTTTTTTTTTTTGAGGGGGAGCAGATATTTTTT
>JBQCFV010000408.1:0-6106 GCA_051958695.1 Chitinophaga sp.
TTTCTGCGCAGGTAAACGTGGTAAATTCCCCCTGCACCGTCAATAACATAACCGAAGCAGAAAGTTTCTCGACACGGCACGCCGGTCCTTACCTGCAAACCTGCACGGACGTTGGCGGCGGGCTTAACTTTGCCGCCGTGAAGGCCGGCCACTGGTTCACCTACGATAACCTCCATGTGCCCGCGCCGGGCGTTTACACCGTAAGCGTAAGGGTAAATACGACAGACACCGGGCGGATCAGCATCGGCCATGGCGGCGTTACGTTCGGGCAGATAGATATACCCAATACCGGCGGCGCCTGGCAAACGGTGAGAGACACCATGACGCTGCCCGCATTGACCTACACCGGCGTAAGCGTAAAAGCAGGCACGCTCAAGTACAACTGGTTCAGCATCGATAACTGTACCCAGGTGCCCGAAGAAACCGCGCCGCTCATCGCCGCGTCCCCCAAAATGGAGCAACCGGCGCATGCGAAGAGCACCGGGGCTGTCAGGGCTTATCCCAACCCTGTTTCACGCAACGTAACGATCGACCTGCCGGAAGGTTTCCGTACCGCCACCCTGTTCGACCTGCAGGGCCGCGTGATCAGGCAATGGATCATCAAGCCGGGTGAAACGAGGTTTGTAAAGGATCTTGGTTTCCTGAAAGACGGTTTTTACCTGATCAAGCTGGAAGGCAACGGAAAGACTGAAATGGTGCGGATAATAAAACAGTAACTTTTAAAGAAGTGAATGGGTTACAGGCAATGCCCCCGGTTTTTTGGGGGCATTGCCTTTTTTATGCCGGTAATGGCCTGGACGAAGATCTTCTTTTTACGAGCCACTTTCTGACCGGTTCATCATACCACCGCAGCACAACGTACCCGAGCAGCACGCATCCCGCGAACACAAGCGTTGCAACGGTGTACATTTCTACAGGCCCCGGCTTTCTCGCAGCGAGATAATTGCCAAAGAGCCAGATCGCCCAGATATGCGTCATATACAGCGGGTAAGACAAACGCCCGGTAAAGTTGCAGAAGCCGCGTACCCGGCCTTTCGTCGTAATGCCCGCACCCAATGCCAAAAGCAGCGGGAACACCAGCATTACCAGTATCATTTCCATGATCCAGTCATTCGTGTAATGCGGGAACATAAATACGCCGATCAGCAACGCGCCGAGCAATATAAAATTCATCCGGCTACGGATGACGAGGTTAAAACGGTACACCGTCAGTCCTGCCAGGAAAGAAAAGAACACGCGCGGGAACCCGTCCATAAAAGTCGGCGCATCCCAGCCGGTGATGATCCAGCCGCGGTGCCGGGCGACAAGCGCGATCCATACCGCGGATATCCCCAGCATCACCAGCAGCCAGCGTTTGGGCAAACGCAGCAGCACCAGGCCGTACACGATGTTGATGATATATTCCATCAGTAACGACCAGGCCGGCGTGTTATAAGGAAAAAGACCGCCGCCTCTGCCCGGCAGCCATGGGAAAGGCAGCATCAGCAGCGAGCATACGAAAGCGAGCGTTATTTTCCCCGTGCCTGCTTCCGCAATAGAAGCCGCGCCGATGTACGGGTCAAGCACATATCCCAGCAAACCGATCACGCTGCCCCATATCACCATGGGATGCAGGCGTATCAGGCGGTTGCGGAAAAAGGTCTTCAACCCGAGCTGAAGCCCCCGTTCATCATAAGCGTACCCGATCACAAACCCCGACAGGCAGAAAAAGAAGTCTACGGCGAGATAGCCGTGGCCGATGGGGCTTTTCGTATAGTCGGGGACCATAAATTCATAGAGGTGGAATACGACGATGGAAAGGGCGGCGATGCCTCTGAGCCCGTCGAGCGCTTCGAAGTGCTTTTTTGATGTCAATGGGCTGATTTCCGTAGCGGGTGTTTGCATTTCCGGAAGATAGGGAGCGGGGGGAGGAAAGGGAAGGGGATGGTAAGATTGTGGGAGTTTTGGGGAAGATTGTATGGGAGAGCATCGCTACCGCTCCCCATATAATTCTACTTCGAAATTTTATTTTTTCTATATTGACCGGCGCTTTTGGCAGAGCATTGAATATTTAAAACAGCGAACAAAAAATGACAAAATTTTCTCTTGGACTGATCTACTCTTTCGCAGCATTTATCGGCGTAAAACAATTTACCGGAGACACGCAAACATATCCACCCGAATTAACCATTACCAGATTTTCCGGCCCCGACGTAACACCCAGCCCCGCCTGCCTCGGGGTGGCGCCCACCGGCGAAGTGTTCGTAGGCGTGGATATGATCGGTTCATTGGGAAAAGACCCGGGGAAAGGCCGGATACTTAAGCTGATCGATAAGGACAATGACGGCAAAATGGACCAGCACATTGAATTTGCCACCGTAGATAACCCGCGTGGCATCATCGTGCAGGGCAGCCGGGTTTTTGTATTGCATACTACCTTTTCCGGCGAAACCGGTAAAGCTACCGGGATGGCCCTCGTTGTTTTTGAAGATAAGGACGGCGATGGAAAAGCGGACGGGCCTCCCCAACCGCTTATTGAAAATCTCAGCAATACCAAATACATCCAGGAGCGGGGAACGGACCATGCCACCAACGGCATCAGGATGGGGATCGACGGCTGGATATATATCGCGGTAGGCGATTTCGGTTTTCATAACGCAACGGACCGTAGCGGCAAAAAACTGACCATGCTTGGCGGCGGTATCGTCCGGGTACGCCCGGATGGCACCGAAATGGAGATATTCACCCACGGTACGCGCAACGTATACGATGTGGCCATCGATCCGTACATGAACATATTTACAAGAGAGAATACCAACGACGGCGGTGGGTGGAACGTACGTTTTTCCCATCATATCCAGTCGGGGGAATACGGATACCCGGTATTGTTCCAGCATTTTACGGATGAAATATTGCCCGCGCTTGCCGATCTCGGCGGCGGCTCCGGTACAGGCGCTTTATATATGGCGGAACCCAACTGGCCCGGGCAATACAATAATGTTCCGATGATGGCGGATTGGGGAAGAAGCATGCTGTACATTCACCGGGTAACGCCCGACGGCCCGACATTCACCCAGAAAGACGAAGAATTTTTGAAAGTCCCCCAGATCACGGACCTGGATGTTGACGGCTCCGGCAGGCTTTTCCTTTCCGCATGGGATGGGGCAGGCTATTCCGGCAGCCCGGACAAAGGATATGTGATCCGCGCGGTACCAAACAACTGGACTTACCACGCATTCCCCGACGTTACCAAAGCCTCCGTTGAAGAACTGGCAGGACTGCTTAAATCAGCCAGCGCAGTAGCTCGCTTGAATGCTTCCCAGGAATTGGTGGCGCGTGGCGGTACGCAGGTTATTTCCACCGCACTGGAAATCGCATCGGATGCGCAATTGCCATTATTCGCGCGCGTGGCCGGCATCTACACTTACGCGCAGGCTGCTGGTGCGGAAGGCATTCCTGCCTTAACCGCATTGACAAAAGATGCTTCCATAAGAGAACACGCATTACGTGCTTTGGCCGATCGAAAAGGGATCATGAAAGACGTTCCCTCCGAACCTTTCCTCGAAGGGCTGAAAGATCCTTCTGCACGCGTACAGGCTGCTTCGATAATCGGGTTGGGGCGTTTAGGCCGTATTGAAGCCGCCAATGCTTTGCTGCAAACAAAAGTCCCTGCATCATTTGTTGCACCGGCTAAAAACACGGAAGGTCCGCATGCTACGCCAAATTCTGCCATAGTGCTGCCGCATCTGGCCGTTCGTGCCCTCGTAAACCTTCATGCGGTAGACGAGGCCGTAGCGGCGATCAACGGCGAAAATGCGACGCTCGCATTATGGGCTTTGCGCTATATGCATGATCAGAAGGCGGTGAACGGCTTGATAAATGCTTACCGGCTGTCGAAAGACAAGCAGCTGAAGCAGCAGATCATTATCACCCTGGCACGCCTCTACAAAAAAGAAGGCACGTACGACGCTTCATGGTGGTGGGGCACAAGGCCCGATTCCCATGGCCCCTACTATAAAGCCGTAACCTGGGAAGCATCGCCGGTCATCGCGAAATTCCTTAAAGCGGAATCGCTGAAAACAGCCGCCGCAGGCAAAGCATTTTACAGGGATCTTGACGCCCGCAACAGGATGGGCATTCCCGCATTCGCGGCGGTGAAAAAGCCGGCTGCAGCGCCCGTTAAAGAACCTTCGGTAGACCTGGAGAAAATAAAAAAGAAAAAAGGCCAGGTAGGCAAATCATCCATCGAGGATGTTCTGCTGGCCGTTAAAAAAATAAAAGGAGACATGGCCACGGGAAAAGTCCTCTTTGCCAAACAGGGTTGCGTGGCCTGCCATAGCATTAACAAAGGCGAGACAATGAAAGGGCCCTTTATGGGACAGATCGGGTCTATCATGAACCGGGAGCAGATCGCCGAATCCATCCTCAAACCGAATGCATCCATTTCACAAGGTTTTGCCACGGTGATGATCACTGCAAAGGGCAACAAGTCCTACATGGGATTTGTTACGGAAGAAACCGCCGCTAAAGTAGTGATGAGAGATATCAGCGGCCGGGTATTTACCGTGAACGCAAGCGATATTCTGACCCGCAAGGAAATGAAAACGTCTATGATGCCGGCTGGTCTTGCCAATGCATTGTCTTATGAGGAATTTGCGTCGCTGGTTTCTTTTTTGGCGCAGCAGAAGAAGTAAAATAATGATGGAGGTAAGTGTGATATTGATCTGAAACCAGTGGCCCGCTTATTGAGCGGGCCACTGGTTTGAAATGGCAGAAGATTGTGAAGAACTATTTCTGTTCCTCAGCTCGTTCATTGACGAACCTAAGTTTACATTCGCGGCCTATGCAAACCAAACAATCGGAGTTTATCAAAGGTCATAAATTTGTAACCGAGCAACAAGCAGATCGAATTGGAACCGGTAAAGATATCGTCAGCAGATATGAAAGAAATGCAAGTTCGCCTTCAATTGAGGTTGCCGCTAAAATCGCCAGGGCATTGGGCGTCTCATTAGACGATCTTGTCACCGATGTAACGACAGATTATTCCGATCAAGGGTTACGTGATCTTCTTCATGAGGCGGAAAAGCTGCCGGAAGAAGACCGGGATCATCTGATTGCTGTTATTGGCGCTTTTATAACCAAGAATAAAGTTCAGCAGATATTGAAATAAGAAGTAAGTTATTCCCCTCTGGTGTCTAACGTACACGTATACGTTACATTTTTTTTTTTCACCCCATTACCCATTTAACGGTATCTTTATAACGCGCAGGGAAACCAATCCATAACCCAAAAATTCAACCAAATGCAACCTACGTGCGAAATGCTGTACAGTGATTTTTTTGCCATGCTGAAGTCCTTTTATCCGGACATATCCCCGAAACTCGCCGAATGTATTAAAACCAACAGTCAGATCATTCATTACCCCAAAAACGCCACCATACTCGATTACGGCGAAGTATGCAAATCATGTTTCTTCATGCTCGAAGGTCTTGTCGTCGCACGCTTTACGCACGATGGCCAGGAAAAGGTCAGCTGGTTCATGGGCGGCGGCGATATGATGGTTGCGGTAGACAGTTTTTACAAACAATGCGCAAGCGATGAAAAATTGATAGCGTTAACGGATGTAATCTGCATCAGTCTTTCCTACGAATCGCTGCAAAAGATCTACCTGGACTTTCCCGAGTTCAACTTCATCGGCCGCAGGCTCACCGAAGAACATTATATCAGGTCGATGGAAAGAAACAGGTGGATCAGTTTTTCCCCGAGGGAACGGTATCACATCATATTGGAAAAGCATCCCAGGCTCTTCCGCGAAGTAAGCAATACAGACATTGCCGCTTATATCGGGATAGATAAATCTACGCTCTACAGGATCAGGAAACAGTATCTCAACCAAAGAAAATTGCAAATGCAATCCTTAAATTGAAAGAGGGACTATAAATTTGGCAGCATACCAATCCCTATGTAAAAACCGGCCCCAAACTCTCAGGCAATTTACCATATCGCAACCGCAAACTGGAACAGTTTCCAGCGGGGAGATGCATGCCTGGCAGCGCCGTTCTTAAATAGCAAAAACGCCGAATTATGAGCATACACATCACTTATCTGCCGGAGCATACACCCGTCA
>JBQCFV010000409.1:0-2952 GCA_051958695.1 Chitinophaga sp.
CGCTGCAGGGCGTTCGCGGTTTCAACGATCCCCGTGCCATTTCCCTGCCCGATAAAAAGCCGGTATGGCTGCAAACCAACGCCAACGGCGAAACCTATTCCCCGTTCAGGCTGCACATCAAAGACACGAAAGTGACCTGGATGGGCGCGCTGCCCCACGGCCGGCACGACCAGGTGGACGCCAACAACGGCGGCAAATACGACAAGTGGCTGCTCGTAAAAAGACCGGGCAACAAAAAATACTGGCACATCCCGCTTACGCTGGGGTATTACACCCGGGAGGACCTGCCGTTCAACTACGCCATGGCAGACGCTTTCACCGTGTGCGACCAGAATTTCTGCTCCGCCATGACCAGCACCACGCCCAACCGCGCATATTTCTGGACCGGGCAGGTGTTTTCCGAAGAAGCCGGCCGGCCCAAAGCCAACATGCGCAACACGGACTACACTTACGGCAAGCAGCCCTGGAAAACCTTCCCCGAGCTGCTCACCGAAAACGGCGTGAACTGGAAATTCTACCAGAACGACCTTTCCTGCGGCGGCGGCTTTGTCGGCGAAGAAAGAAGCTGGCTGGCGAATTTCGGCTGCAACAACCTCGAGTTCTACAAAGCCTTCAACGTAAAATACTCCGACCGCTACGTGCGCAATCTCCAGAAGCTTGCAGACACGCTGCCCGACGAGATCAACAAGCTCAACGAGGCCACCTCCGGTTCCGAAGAAGAAACCAATAAACGCAAGACCGCCATCGCCAAAAAGCAGGAAGCGCTTGACAATGCGCGTGCCGAGCTGGCGCTTTGGAACAAAAAGAATTTCGACAAGCTGAGCGCGAAAGAAAAAGAGAATTATGAACGCGCGTTCGTGATCAACAGCGCCGATCCTGAATTTCGCAAGCTGACCAAACTCAAATACAACGACGCCGGCACCGAACGCGAGCTCGCAGTGCCCGCCGGCGACCTGTTCTACCAGTTCCGCAAAGACGTAAAAGAAGGCAAGCTGCCCACCGTGTCGTGGATGGCCAGCCCGCAAAACTATTCCGACCACCCGAGCGCACCCTGGTACGGCGCCTGGTACGTTTCCGAGGTCATGGACATTCTGACCAGCAACCCGGAAGTTTGGAAAAAAACCATTTTCATCGTGACCTACGACGAGAACGACGGTTATTACGACCACATCCCTCCGTTCTCCATTCCCGACAATAAAATTCCCGGCAGCGGCAAAGTGTCCGACGGCATCGATACCGAAGTGGAATTTGTACGGCTTGAGAACGAGATCGCCCAGGGCATTCCCAAAAAACAGGCACGCGGTGCGGCGATCGGCCTGGGTTACAGGGTACCGATGCTCATCGCTTCTCCCTGGAGCCGCGGCGGCAAAGTATGTTCGCAGCTGTTCGACCATACGTCCACCCTCCAGTTCCTCGAACATTTTGTGAACAACAAGTTCGACAAAAATCTTCACCACGAAAATATCAGTAAATGGCGCCGCGCCATCTGCGGCGATCTCACCGCAGCGTTCACGCCTTACCACGAAACGCAAGACAAGCTGCCGTTCCTCGACAAAACGCAGTTCGTGGAAGATATTTACAGCGCCAAGTTCAAGAACGAGCCCACCGGTTATAAAAAATTATCGCAGGCTGAAATTGCCGCGATGATCGCCAACCCCGCTACAGCAAACCCGCTGGCAGAGCAGGAAAAGGGCATCCGCCCCTCGAGCGCGCTGCCTTACGAGCTGTATGCGGACAGCACGGTTACCGACGGGAAAGACAAGATCGTTATCAGCATGAGCGCCGGTAATAAAGCCTTTGGCAAAAACGCGCAGGGCGCGCCGTTTACCGTTTACGCGCCTTCCGGCTTCGGCGGGGAAGTGTGCCGCAACTGGCATTTCGGCGTAGTAGCCGGCGACACCATTCAATATGAATGGCCGGTGAACGAATTTGCGGGAGGACAATATCACCTGCGCCTGCACGGGCCGAACGGCTTCTTCCGCGAGTTCCGCGGCGGAAAAAAAGATCCTTCGCTGGCGATAAATTGCGTGTACGAACTGGACAGGGCGAAAAAACCCACCGGCAACCTGATCGTAAGGATACACAACGCAGGCGGCAAAACAAGCGTGGTGTTGAAAGATCATGGTTACAAACAATCTGACAAAACCGTGGAAGTGCCGAAAGGCAGCAAGGAGATCATCCTGCCGCTGGGCAAACAGCATGGCTGGTACGACTTCAGTGTGTACCTCGAAGGATCGGAAGATTTTGAAAGAAGATATGCCGGCAGAGTGGAAACAGGCAAAGAATCATTCTCGGACCCGGTAATGGGCCGCATGGTATAAAAAGATAAGAGCCGCGTCCACAAAGACGCGGCTCTTCAATTATTAACTAAAACTCAGGGGTTACTCTGCGCTTGCGCCGATGTTGCCGATAGCCACCACGCTGTCCTTAGCGGGTGTCACTGCCTGGTCTACAAACGATACGCGGGCGAATGCCTCGTACTTCAGCAGGCTGTCGTAGTTGAATTTCCTCGTAACACCGTCTACCGTCACCGTTTTTACGCTCGCCCATTTGGCTTCCACGGGCGCGCCGGTGGTTTCGCTTTTGATGCTGGCGATCTCCTGGAAAAGTTCCAGCGCGCCGTCTTCCTTTTCCCCGCTGTACAATGCGAATTTGTAGGTCGTGTCGCGGGTGGATTTGTCGATCCGCACGATCAGGTCGAAGGTGCTGTCCGTCAGTTCTCTTGCAGTCACTTTACCGCCGCCGGTGCCGTTGGACACGGTGAGCGCGTATTCTTTGCTGCGTTTTGCGGGAGGATCGGGCAGGTCGTCATCATTACAGGCGGTGAATACGATCCCGAGCAAAGCAGTAGCCAGCAGGGCTTTCCCCGGCTTGAGAAGGGTGTGTTTTATCATGGTTCCGTTTTTAAAAATATAGTCAGGTTAAATGCAAAGTTGCAATACGGGTTAAACG
>JBQCFV010000410.1:0-4682 GCA_051958695.1 Chitinophaga sp.
CAGACCGTGACCGTGGAAGACAGGACAGCGCCGGTATTCACCCTGCAGCCGCCGACCAACATCACCGTAAACTGCGACGAAGTGCCCGCGGCGCCTGTAATGACGGCGACGGACAATTGCTCCGGCAACAACGTGACCGTACGTTACAGCTTCACGAAACGTCAGCTTTCCGGCGAATGCATCAACAACTACAGGCTCACCCGCACATGGGTGGCTACGGACGAGTGCGGCAACAGCGCCACCGCCACGCAGGTGATCACGGTGATCGATACTACCAGGCCGGTATTCAACATGGCCGCGCCTGCGGATACGACGGTGAGCTGCGACGCCATCCCCTCGCCTGTCAGCATCTCCGCATCGGATAACTGCAGCCTGCCGGGCGCCGTAAGCGTTACCTTCAACCAGGTACGCGAAAACATACCGGGCGCCTGCGCAAGCAACTACCGCCTGATCTACACCTGGACGGCCGTTGACGAGTGCGGTAACACCGCCGTAATGCGCCAGGTAGTAACGGTGCAGGATACGACAAGGCCGGTGATTGATACGCCGCCTGCCGATATCACGCTCAGCTGCGGTCAGGGCATCCCGACGGATATGATCGAGCTGAACGCTACCGACAACTGCGACGGCAGCTTCCCGAAAAAAGTGAAATACACCATAGACCCGTATACGCCTGACCTCTGCAACGGTTACACGATCACGCGCAGGTGGAGCGTTACGGACGAATGCGGCAACGCGGCCCAGGACGTGGTACAGCGCATCATTGTGCTGCCTTGCCCGAAACCTGAACTGCAGGCTGACGTATTCACCAACTGCAGCTCGATGCCGTTCATCACGCTCAAAACGAACGGTCATGTGAACAGGCCGGTGTACACGCTGGTAGGCGTAACGCCCGCCAACGCGGTACCGGTGCCGGTAACGTCCGGCAACCCGATGTTCAACGTGAACGGCGCTACCACTGCTTCGTTCGTGGTAAGGGACGGCCTCACCGGCTGCGTGTCTGACACCATGACCTACACCATCAACTACCTGGATATGCCGGTAGTGAACCTTGGGGCGGACACCAGTCTCTGCGGCGGCAACGGCATGGTGCTGGATGCAGGCCCGGCCAACTTCGGCTACAACATCAGCTGGAGCACCGGCGAAACCACCCAGCGCATCAGGGTAACGCAGGCCGGCACGTATAAAGTGACCGTGAGCAACGGCATGTGTACCGCCACGGATTCCATCGTGGTAAGCGTAATACCGATGCCGCTGATAGATCTCCCCGACACCACCATCTGCCGTGGCCAGAGCGTAACGCTCGACGCTACCGTAGAAGGCGCGTCCAGCTATTTCTGGAGCACCGGCGCCAATACGCCGAGCATCAACGTAAGCACGCAGGAACGCTTCTGGGTACAGGTGATCAAGAACGGCTGCATCACGATCGATACCATCGACGTGACCGTAAACCCGCCGCCGGACATTACGCTGAGCAGGGATACGACCATATGCCCGGGCCAGACCGTCATGCTGACCGTGAACACCAGCGCGGGACGCATCATGTGGGGCACCGGCGAGGAAGGCAGCTCCATTCTCGTGAGCAGGGCGGGCACTTACTCGGTGGCCGTGTACAGGGACAATTGCGTGGTGCGTGAATCCGTGAGAGTGGCCGAACGCCCGAACATGGACTTCGATCTCGGTCCCGACCGTATCATGTGCCCCGGCGGAAGCATCATCGTGGACGCGCGTCACCCGGATGCGGCGACTTACCGCTGGAACGACGGCGATCTGAACCCCGTGAAGAGCATCAGCATGGACGGCGTGTATAAGCTGGGTATCCTCGACCGCTTCTGCGACAGGTACCAGGAAGACAGCATCAAAGTGACCATCGCCGGTCCGCCGACATTGAACCTAGGCAACGATACGATCATCTGTAAAGGCCGCCGCCACATCCTGAAGGCGAACGCGGTGAACGCTACTGCTTATCAATGGAGCACCGGCGCCACCACCAGCTACATTGAAGTGAGCGAGCCCGGTACTTACAGCGTGACCGTGTTCAACGACTGCGGCAGCGCAACGGACGAGATCACCATCGACGTGAAGGAATGCGACAGCAAGCCTGAAATGCCAAACGCCTTCTCCCCGAACGGCGACGGCAAGAACGATGTGTTCCGCCCGCAGGTACGCGGCCCGATGTATGACTACGAGCTGCGCGTGTTCAACCGCTGGGGCGAGCTGGTTTATCTCAGCAAAGACCAGTACGAAGGATGGGACGGTACCTACAAAGGCCGCCCCGTGGACATCGGCACGTTCGTATGGTGGCTCACTTATAAGAAAGTGACCAACGGCCCTGCATTCATCATCAAAGGCGATGTGACCGTAGTGAGATAATATTTTCCAAACAGATAAACCGGTTCTTTCACCGGAAGAAGCCGCTCATATGGGCGGCTTCTCTTTTTGAATGTCACTTTTCTGCACACCCGCCCGTTTAAAACAAAACGCGCATCATGAAACGATACTTCATAGCAGCGGCCGTACTGCTGGCCGTTACATCGTGCGACAAGGATAAAAGCGGGGACAGTAAATATAAACAGGAAGTAAGCCCCGTGGTGGATACGGAACTTATGAACCCCGGCGCGGCGGATGGGCAGGCCCCGGTCAGGGCGGCCCGGAAAGCACGGTACACCGGGATACGGTCGTATTGAAATAATCGTTTTAAGGGATACGTTTCACCGCCTGCGCTCCTTTACGGACGGCTCACATTTCATCATACGCGGTGTTATTTCTTCCCGATACGCCCTAGGTGCGTATCCTGGAAACCGGTTGCCAGCTTGAGGCCATAGCCGAAAACCCTGTCCATGGAAGAATGGGCGAACAGCAGGATACCAGCGAACACCAGCGGCTCGTACACGAACCAGGTACCGATGAAATACACCAGCAGGGCCACGCCTTTATGATGGAAGAAATTGTAAACGTACGCGCCGGTACGCGCGTTGGCAAGATAACCCAGCATGCTCAGGTCGGGCAGTAACAGGCATCCCCAGAACCACCACCACGATAAGGTACACTGCTGCTCGAACATCAGCAGCGCAAGGGCAAACATCGCCACCTCTTCCAGTTTTAGCAATTTGGTCATATTTCGATCGGTATTTTGAAGGGCAAAGCTCAGCAGAATTGATGGTATCACAAAATAAAAAAGCCCTCTTCCCGGTGAGGAAAAGGGCTTTCATATTTAACAACAAATATCAGTACAACATCCTCGTTTTGATGGTGTGGTTCACTTCCTTCAGCAGGGCGAACGCTTCCTGCGAAAGTTTGGTGTCCACGTCCAGCACCACGTAGCCGATCGTTTCGTTGGTGGTGAGGTACTGGCCAAGGATGTTGATGTTTTTATTGGACAAGGTGCTGTTGATCTCCGACAATACGCCCGGCACGTTGCGGTGGATGTGCAGGATGCGGTGCGTGTTCTCGATCGCGGGTACGCTCAGCGCGGGTACGGTATGTGAACCGAAGCTGGAGCCTTTTTCAAGATAGTTCAGCATTTTGCTGCTTACGTCCAGCCCGATGTTGTGCTGCGCTTCTTCCGTGCTGCCGCCGATGTGCGGGGTAAGTATCACGTTCGGGAGCTTTTGCAGCGGCGTGCTGAAGGCCGCACCGTTCTTCTCGGGCTCTACGGGGAACACGTCGATGGCCGCACCGGAGATCTGGCCGCTTTCCAGCACTTCTTTCAGGTCTTCCAGCACCACTACTTCGCCGCGCGCATAGTTCAGGAAGATGGAGCCTTGTTTGGCGTGTTTCAGCGTTTCTTTATTGATCATTTTTACCGTGCTTTTGTTGGAAGGCACGTGCAGGGAAATGATGTCGGATTGTTTGAAAAGGTCTTTGAGCGTTCTGATCTGAACGGCATTGCCCATGGGAAGTTTGGTCTCCACGTCGTAATACAGCACGTTCATACCGAGCGCTTCGGCGAGCACGCTTACCTGGCTGCCGATGTTGCCGTACCCCACGATGCCGAGGGTTTTGCCGCGCAGCTCATAACTGCCGGCGGATTCTTTCATCCAGATACCCTGGTGCGCCGCCGTGTTTTTGTCGGGTATGCGGCGGATAAGCATGATAGACAGGCCCATTACCAGTTCCGCCACCGAACGGGTATTGGAATAAGGGGCGTTGAATACGGCTACTCCATGCTCAGTGGCGTTTTTCAGGTCCACCTGGTTGGTGCCGATACAAAAACAGCCGATGCCCTGCAGCTTGTTGGCCGCGGCCAGTACGGCTGATGTAACACGGGTTTTCGACCGGATGCCCAGCAGGTGGACATCTTTAATTTCCTTGATGAGGTCGGCCTCGCTGAGAGCGCCGGTGATCTTGCGGGTATTGGCATACCCCGCCTCTTTAAATTCCGCCACCGCGGCATCACTAATGTTTTCCAATAAAAGGATGTTAATCTTCTCTTTCGGATAACTCGTTAATTTACTTTGGCTCATGGTGCTGGTATATTACTAAAAATGACAATATCGTGATAAAATGGGCTCCGAAGGATGATCAAAAGTCACCGCAAACCTAGCGGAGTTTGAGGAGAAATCAAATAACAGTCCCGGCAAATTAGAGATTGGTAAAAAAAGATAGGTGTTCTTTATACTTTTTTGAATAATTTCCACCCTTCGGCCCGATAAAGGGCATGAAAATTGCTAATAATCACT
>JBQCFV010000411.1:0-4187 GCA_051958695.1 Chitinophaga sp.
AACCGCCGGTAAAACGGAGATGGCTGGCGCCTTCCGCCACGTAGAACGCGCCCGTCTGGCTGCCGGTGTACTGCGCCACAAAATCGATGATGCTGCGCGAAAGCTGCGGCAGCTCATATTCCCCGATCATCTTGTCGTTGAGCGTGGCGATGCCGGCCTGCATCCATTCGCGGTCGGACAGGTCGTTAAAACTTTTTTCCAGCGAAGCGGCCATCCTGTTGAGCGATCCGGCCAGCACACCCAGCCCGTCTTCCCCTTCGTCGCTTACGCGGATGGAATATTCCCCTTCCGAAATTTTCCCCGCGATGCCGCGGATAAGATTGATGCGGTGGTTGATGGACGCATCCTTGTCTTCCAGCTCTTTCAGCAGCCCCATCCTTTCCTTGAAATCTCTTGTCACCCTGATAAAAGATACCAGCGTGATGAGCACCGCAATGATGCAGGCGATCACGATGAACACCGGCGTGGTGGCGGCGAACCGGTTCATTTTTTCGATGCGTTGCTGCAGCAGCGCGCGTTCCCTGCCCTTCATCTCTTCTATCAGCCTGCGCGCCTCGTCCATGTGTTCTTTGCCTTTGTCCATATCCCGCGCGGTGATCGTTTCGCCCCGGCGTTTTTTGATGATCAGGTCGTTCAGCGCGGCCATGCGCAGGTTGCTCACCTGGTAAAGCGATTCCACGGCGGCCTGCTGCTCGGGGTTATCCATCGTACGTTCCTTGAACGCGCGGATGCTTTTGCGGATGCTGTCTTCCGCACCGCGGTACGGCTCCAGGAAAGCTTCGCCGCCGGTGATGAGGTAGCCGCGCTGCCCGGTTTCCGCGTCTTTCATATACGAAATGGCATCGTCCAGGTAACGGATCACGGCGTTGGTATGCGTCACCCGCTTCCCGCTGTCCACGAGGTTTTGAATGCTGATGTACGAAGCAACCGCGCTCAGTATCAGCAGCAATAACGAAAACCCGAAGCCTATGGCTAGATTTCTTTGAAAAGTCGATTTCATGTATACCCGTTTGTCAATATCAGTTGTTAGCATATTCTTCCCCCACCGGCAATACAAGGATGAACGTGCTGCCCTTGCCTTCTTCGCTGGCGGCGGTGATGAGCCCGCCGTGCGTGTCGATGATCTTTTTCACGATGGCGAGGCCGATGCCCGTGCCCTCGTATTCGTTCCTGCCGTGCAGGCGCTGGAAAATGACGAATATTTTGTCCAGGTAAACCTCGTCGAAGCCGATGCCGTTGTCCGTAACGGTGATGCGGCAATACGGCCCTTCTTTTTGCGCGGGCGCATCGGCGGACAGCCGGCTGACGCGTTCGGCATGGATGCGTATCTGCGGCGTCACGCCTTCACGCGAGAACTTCACCGCGTTGCTGAGGATATTCTGGAACACCTGCCGCATCTGGCCGGGCACGGCTTTCAGCGGCGGGATGGGATGCACAAAAATTTCCGCGCACTTTTCCCTTACCAGCAATTCCATATCGTCGAGTATCTCTCGGATGATGTGGTTCACGTCCGTGAAATGGAATTTTTCGGTGATGGACAGCTTGGAATAATCGAGCACGTCGGTAATGAGCCTGTTCATACGGTCCGCGCTGGAAATGATCTTGCCGAGGTATTGCACCGCTTCCTGCTGCTCCGTGCCGAACTTGCCGTGGATGAGGTTGCCGAACACCTGTATTTTCCGCAGCGGTTCTTTAAGGTCATGCGAAGCCACGTAGGCGAACTGCTGCAATTCATGGTTGCTGGCGGCGAGGTCGCGGTTGGCGCGTTGCAGCTCCTGCGTTCTTTCGTTCACGCGGTTCTCCAGCAGCTGGTTGATCATCTTCTGCTCATGGATGTCCGTAAAAACGCCCACCCATTTGGCGATGGCGCCGTCTTTCCGCACGGGCGTCATACTCAGCAGGTGGTAGCGGTATTCGTTGCCGTTCAGCGGCCGGATGCGCACTTCCAGTACTTCCTGCTCGCCGGAGGCCATGGCCCGCGCAATGCAGTCGGCGATGGAGGGGCCACCCGCAGGCGTGGCAGGCAGGTTTTCCCGCCCGTCCGCATACTCATGCCAATACCGGTTCACAAATTCGATATTGCCCTCGCGGTTGAGCGTAAACGCGATGTGCTGTATGGACTCGAGAATCGAACGCAATTCTTCCAGGCTATGGAACAACGCTTCCTGCGCGGCTTTCCGCTCGGCCACCTCTTCGCGGAGCTTTTGCTGCGCGGCATGCAGCGCCCGCGTTTGCATATGCAAACGGTAAAAGGTGCTCACTTTCAGCAGGAGTATCTCGGGGTCGAACGGTTTGGTCACGTAATCCATGCCGCCGGAGGTGTATCCCCTGGCGATGAATTTTTTTTCAAGATTGACGGCGGAAAGGAATATGATGGGGATGTCCTTCGATTTGCTGTAGCCGGTGACAGCTTCAGCCACTTCAAAGCCGTCCATGCCCGGCATCTGCACATCAAGGATGATGAGGAAATAGGTATTCTTTAATATCTTCCGGAGCGCTTCTTCCCCGGAGGATGCCGTATCCACGGAAAAATTATTCAGCTCAAGGAGCTTTTGCAGGGAATAGATATTTTCGGGACGGTCGTCTACAATTAAGATCATATCTGGTCATAACGATAAAAACAGGCGGTAATTTATCCTTTTTTACATCGTTTGTACTGTAGATTTATCTCTACACATTCCGGGGCTTCAAACCCGCCGCCGGAAAGGGTTTCACTATGGCACACTTTATGAATGCCTAAAACACAAGGGGAACGGCACCTATCACCGTGCCGCTCCCCCTTTTCACATATCCAGTCTTTGATCCGTTACATTTTCGGCGCTATCGCTGATCCGTTCCTTACTTCGTCATTGGCCTTTTCCATAAGCATATCTCCCGGGTGAAGGTCCCCGAAGATCTCCGTTTTACCGTTCGCTTCCCGTCCTTTCCGCACGTCTACCCATTCGGCTTTCCCGTTGCTGACGCGGATGACGAATATTTTTTCCGTGCCGTTGGCCACGGCGGTGGCGGGCACTACAAACACGCTGTCCGCCCGGTTAAGCGGCACCGTTACTTCCGCCACCATGCCCGGCAACAGTTTTTTATCGTTGTTGATCACGTCCATTTCGATGCGCTGGCTGCGCAGGCGCGTGTCCAGCGTGCCGGACAGGCGGTTGATCTTCGCGCTGAACTCGCGGCCCACAAAAGATTTTACGGTAAAGCTCACTTCGCGCTGATCGTTGAGGTAAGCGGTGTACGCTTCAGGAACGGCCAGCACCAGCCGCAGCTTTTTCTGTTCCTGCAGGGTGAACATCGGCAGCTCGGAACCTTTGCCCGAAGGCCCTACATAGGCCCCGGCGCTCACGTTGCGCGCGCTGATCACGCCTGCAAAGGGCGCGCGTATCTCCAGGTAGCCGCGGGTATCGGCGATCTCGCGGTACGCGGCGCGGGCGGCTTCCTGCTGCGCGAAGTCGGATTTCTGTTTGGCGAGCGCCAGGTCCAGATCGTTCTGCGATACGGTGCCGGGCGTAAGGCTCGTCTGGTACAGGCGGTCGTAATTGGCCTTGCTGGCGAGGTATACGGCCTCCTGGCTATGCAGCCGCGATTCCGCTCCTGCCAGCCTGCTGCCGAGCTCGGGCGCTTCCAGCGTGGCCAGCACCTGGCCGGCGCTTACGTTGGAGCCTACGTCTACGTTCAGTTTTTTCACAAAGCTGCTCACCTTCGCGTACAGGTCTACCTGCTGGAAAGCCACCAGCTCGCCGGGCATTTTGAGCGTTGCGGAGAATAGCTGTTTTTCCAGCGGGAACACTTTCGCCGCCACGGGCAGCGCCGCTTCCGTTTTTTTATTGTCCGGCTTGCTTTGCGAAACGCCGCATCCGGCCAGCAGCACGGCCGCAGCCAGCACGCGCGCGGGCGCGCTATTGATGATTGTGATCATACAGGGAGGGTATATAATGTTTACTGTCTTTATTTTCAGGATTGAGGGAAACGGAAGCGATGGACGCCTTTTTCTGCACCATGGCGAATACCAGCGGCAATATCACCAGCGCCGCCACGGTAGACGCGGCCAGCCCGCCGATCACCGCACGGCCGAGGGGAGACACCTGGTCGCCGCCTTCGCCGTGGCCGATGGCCATCGGTATCATGCCCACCACCCTCGCGCGGCTCGTCATGAGGATGGGGCGCAGACGCAGCGCCGCCGCTTCTCT
>JBQCFV010000412.1:0-3528 GCA_051958695.1 Chitinophaga sp.
ACCCGCGCACGCTCATCGTGGATTCCATCAAAGCCGATCTCGATTTTGCCATTGCGAACCTGCGCACTGCGAAAACGCCCGCGCGCATCAACAAATGGGCGGCGCTTGCTTTCAAATCCACCGTTTGTCTTTTTGAAGGCACTTTCCGCAAATACCATCCCGAGTTCGGCCTGCAAAGCTCCGCGGACGCGTTGCTGCAGGAGGCAGCCGACGCGGCGGACGCGGTAATGACCGACGGGCCGTACAAGCTCGCTACAGGCGACCCGAATACCGTGTACCTGAATCTCTTTTCCGCGCAAACACCGAATGCCAGCGAGTTTATTTTAAGCCGCCTTTACGGCCTGGACGTGAATAAATCGCACCCGCTCAACCAGGTGTTCACGTCACCTACGCGCGGCAATCCCGGTCTCACGAAATCGCTGATCGGATCGTACCTGATGGCGGACGGCACGCCGTTTTCCGCCGTGCCCGGTTCCGCTACCATGCCTTTTTGGGAAGAAGTGCAAAACAGGGACCCGCGTCTTGCGCAAACCATCCGTACGCCCGGCTACCGCCGCATCGGCGGCACGACGGACCTTGTACCGGATTACGCCAACGCTTTCACCGGTTACCAGAATGTCAAGTTCGTATCCACGCCCGACCAGGACGCGGCCTCTTATACGCCGTTGCCGGTCATCCGTTTTGCCGAAGTGCTGCTGAACTATGCGGAAGCGATGGCCGAGCTGCAAAAGCTGACGCAGCCGGAAGCGGACCGTTCCATCAACCTGCTGCGCAGCCGCGTGAACATGCCCGGCCTCACGGTGAACGGGCTTACGGCCGATCCTTTCCTGCTGGCGCAATACACGCATACTACCGACCCGGTGGTGCTGGAAGTGCGCCGCGAACGCCGCATCGAGCTGGCGATGGAAGGTTTCCGCTTTAACGACCTGATGCGCTGGAAAGAAGGCCACCTGCTGAAAGAAGTTTTTTACGGCGCGTATTACCCCGCCAAAGGCACCTACGACCTCGACGGCGACGGCAAGGACGATATAGCCGTGGTGGACGCAAAACCTTCGCCCTCCGTGCCGGGAGTGCAATACCTGGTACTGCAGCCGGACAAGGCGCTGAGCGAAGGCGATAAAGGAAAGATCATCATTCACGCCAAAGTGGAAAAAACCTTCGACGAGGAAAAGGATTACCTGTACCCGCTTCCGCTCAGCGAGCTGCTGCTGAACCCGCAGCTGGAACAAAACAATAAATGGCCGGAACAATAAGAGGAAAGATCATGAAGATATCAAGCTACCGGTTATGGTTATACGTTTTCGGATGCACATTGCTGTTATCCGCCATACCGCCAAAGAGAGATCCCGCGGTGCTCCGCAGCAAGCTTTTCTACCTGCCCGTGCAGCTCGACGCGCATAAAAGCGCGCGGGCCGCATTGGCGGACGATGCTGCCCTGCGGCAATTAAACATTGCGTACCGCGAACGTGTAGTAAGAGCCCGCAGTGAATGCAAAAGCATGGCCTGTTACGCCGCTGCGCTGCGCCTGGGGGAAGACGAGATCCTACAGGCCGGCAACCGCCTCGTAGCGCATTACGCAAAAGAGAAAGGAATGAAAGCCGTGCTGCAAGTCCTGCGCACCGCCGGGTATTACAACAAAGGAACGCCGCTTGCCGACACCGCGCTGCTCCGCTTCGCATGGGAACGCACCGCCATTGAAATGAACCACATCTTCGACACGTATCTCGGCGGCAAACGCCCGCATTACGCGATCATCGATTCCATTTCCTTTAACGTGAACGATCCCGCTTTTAAAGCCGCCGCGGAAAAGATGCTGGACAAACGGTTGAAAAAAACGACGGCTTCGGCGCCATATTATGCGCTGCCGGCAGACCTTGCTTTGGATGTGCTGCTGCTCAACGGCCGCGACGAAGCCGCCCGCTACGAGCCGCTCACGGCCGGGCAGAACGCAAAGGCTTACACCGCCATACAGCGTTTTGACAAATGGGATCAATATCCCTATACCGCCATGCTGGTGCCGGGCTTCGGGCCGGACTCGCCGGGCATACGCATCGATCACCGCGGGGTGGCACGATGCAAAATGGCGGCCGAAAGATTCCACCGCAAAATGGCGCCCTTCATCATCGTGTCCGGCGGGCATGTATACCCGCACCGCACGCCGTACAGCGAAGCCGTGGAAATGAAACGCTACCTCGTGAACGAGCTGCATATACCAGACTCGGTGATCATCATAGAACCGCACGCAAGGCATACCACTACCAACATGCGGAATGCCGGACGGCTGATGTACCGTTTTCATATCCCGCTGAACAAACCTGCGCTGGTAGTAACGGACACGGCGCAGATCGGCATGATCGCGAACCTCGATAAGCGCTGCATGCGCGAGCTGGGCATCGTGCCATACCGCGGCGTGAAAATACTGAACGGCAACGAGGCGGAGTTCTATCCCGTAAAACATTGTTTTTATATCAACGCGCTGGATGTTTTAGATCCATGACAGGCAAAGCGGAAGATGGGTTTTATCAACTTAAAATCTTTACCATGAAACAAACCGTTCGACAATCGTTTATCATGCCGGCATTTGTATGCTGCGCCGTTCTCCTGTTTTCCTGCGGTAAACTGAAAGAACCGGCGGATACCGCCCCGCACACGGACCTGCGAAGCGACGCGCAGCTGTCTTCCCTCGCGGACGTGAAGATAATGAGCTATAATATCCATGCGGGCATCGGCATAGACGGCGTGTATGACCTGCAGCGTATTGCCGACGTGATCCGCGATTCCGGCGCCGACGTGATAGGTTTGAACGAGGTGCACAAGCACTACGACGCTTCCACGAATTACGAGGACCAGGTGGCATGGCTCGCGAGCGAGCTGGGCATGTACGCCCAATTCCAGAAGACCACCTGGAAATCCGCCATTCCCGCCTCCGGCAACAAACCAAGGGAGTTCGGTCATGCCATTCTCAGTAAATACCCGGTAGAGCTGCTCAACGCGCGGTTGTATGATGCCTACGGTACGCATTATCACGGCCTGCTCGAAACGCGTATCGTTATCGACGGTCATCCCATGCTGTTCTATGTGACGCACCTGGCTACGGACACGTCGTTGCTGCGTCAGCAGCGGCAGCAGCTGAGGGTTTGGATGGACGAGCACTACGGCACCAAAATTCTGCTTGGCGACCTGAACGCCGTTCCCACCAACTTTAATATCCGGTCCATCAAAGAAACGATGGTGGACGCATTTGAAGGCCAGCCTACGGCATATTCCTTCAAGTCGAACAATCCGACGGTGCGCATCGATTACATTCTCGGCACCTCCAATATCACTTTCAGCAACAGTCATGCGGTCTCCACTACGCAGGCTTCCGATCATTTTCCGATCGTAAGCGATGCCTCGGTAGGTAACTCGAAGCTGAAGCTGATGCAGTACAACATCCGGCACGGCGAAGGAACGGATGGGGTGGTGGACCTGCAGCGGATCGCCGATGTGATCCGTAATTCCGGCGCGCATGTGGTGGTGCTGAACGAA
>JBQCFV010000413.1:0-5127 GCA_051958695.1 Chitinophaga sp.
GTCCACCCCCCAGTAGGTTTCCACCCCGCCCGGGCCGGGATGCGCGGCGCCGTTTTCCACTTCCTGCACGCCCAGCTCGTATCCACCGATCTCGAAACCCACGTAAAAAGGCTCGTCGAAATAAGGTTTCACGCCAAACGCTTCCGTATACCATTTTTTTCCTTTTGCAATGTCCGTTACCCGGTAAATGGCCGTTCTCAGGCCTTTAAAATATTGCGGCATAAACATGATTTTTGTCATACCCAATATACGTAAAAGTTTTGTTGGGAAATATTTAACATATCCGGCAAAACCCTTTCCCCATCTTCATTCCAACGCATCATGAAAAATAAATTCCCGCCCGGTAACGGCTGGTATTCAAAGCGTGCGTAAATTTGTAAAGCTCCCTGACCCGCTCCGAATTTTCATTGTTAAAACGATCTTCAATTATGGAAAAGCTCACTATCCGCGAAGCATACAAACGCTACTGGCTCGAGAACGGCAAAAAACCCGTATCCGTGTACGCGCTATGCAAGGTGCTCGATACGCCCGAGGCCGCTTTCTACGAGCATTACAGCTCTTTCGACGCCGTGGAGGAGGACATCTGGCTGGACGTGTTCGAACGCACCCTGGGCCAGCTGCGGGCAGACGAGATCTACCAGCAGTACAACGCGCAGGAAAAGCTCCTCGCCTTCTATTTCCTCTGGGTGCAAAAACTGAAAGACGACCGCAGCTACATCCTCCAGCAGGCGGACCGTTCGCGCCTGCCGCTCAGCCAGCTGGGCCAGCTGAACGCGTTCAAAAAGGCGTTCTATGATTATGCATCGGGGCTGATCAAAGAAGGTTATGCCACCGCGGAGATCAAGGAAAGGAAATTCATTTCAGACAGATACACGCACGGCTTCTGGGTACAGGCGCTGTTCGTGCTGAAGTACTGGATCGAAGACAGCAGCGTGAATTTCGAAATGACGGACGCCGCCATCGAAAAGGCCGTGAACCTGAGCTTCCAGCTGATGCATTCCAATACGCTGGACAGCCTGCTGGATTTTGGGAAATTTATATTGACGAAAAAATAAACCCCGGAGGA
Source organism: Chitinophaga sp. (assembly GCA_051958695.1). GTDB lineage: Bacteria > Bacteroidota > Bacteroidia > Chitinophagales > Chitinophagaceae > Chitinophaga. The sequence goes on from JBQCFV010000413.1 coordinate 1,067, forward strand.
CGGACGAATGAAATGGAATTCCATTCGACCGCTAAAAGAGTAATTGATAACGAATGAAACGAAGTTCCATTCGACCGCCGAAAAGTAATTAATAACGAATGAAAGAGCAGACGAACATCCCCACCGGCAAAGTGGAAAGAGCAGGACGGTTTGTGACGACAGGGCTGAAAGTGGGCACCAATTACATCAAACATTACACGCGCAAGCTGATCGACCCATCCATCACCAAAGACGCGCTTCACCAGGAAAACGCCGAAGATATTTACGAAACCCTGAGCAACCTGAAAGGCAGCGCGCTGAAAGTAGCGCAGATGCTGAGCATGGACAGGGGCATGCTGCCAAAGGCATATACCGAACGTTTCGCGATGAGCCAATACAGCGCGCCGCCCTTATCCGGCCCGCTGGTGGTGAACACTTTCGTAAAAACGCTCGGCCAGTCTCCCGCGCAGCTCTTTGATAAATTCGACCTGAAAGCCTGCAATGCCGCGTCTATCGGGCAGGTGCACAAGGCGGAAAAGAACGGGCGGCAGCTGGCGGTCAAGATACAGTACCCCGGCGTGGCCAGCAGCGTAAAGTCGGACCTTCGCATTGTAAAACCCTTCGCCGTGCGCATCGTTGGCATGAACGAAGTGGACATGGACAAATATTTCGACGAAATAGAATCCAAGCTGCTGGAAGAAACCGATTACGAGCTGGAGCTGCGCCGCTCGCAGGAATTGTCCGAGCAATGCGCGCACATCCCCAACCGCGTGTTCCCGAAATATTACCCGGAGCTGTCCTCCTCGCGCATCATTACCATGGACTGGCTCGAAGGCAAACACCTCAGGGAATTTCTCGAAACCAACCCTTCGCAGGAAGTCCGCAACAAGATCGGGCAGGCATTGTGGGATTTCTATCAATTCCAGGTACATAAGCTGCGCAAAGTGCATGCAGATCCTCATCCCGGCAATTTCCTGCTGCGGAAAGACGGCACCGTGGGCATTTTCGATTTCGGCTGCGTGAAGGAGATCTCCGAGGATTTTTACGTGAATTATTTCCTGCTCACCGACAAGGAAGTGCTGAAAGACGATGCACGCCGCAGGGAGATCTACACCAACCTCGAAATGATCCACCCCAGCGATACGGAGAAGGAGATCGTATTTTTCTCCGGGTTGTTCCAGGAAATGATCCGCCTGCTCACGCATCCCTTCACCGTGGAGCATTTCGACTTCGGGAACGAAGATTATTTCAACGAGATATACGCCTACATGGACTATCTCTACAACCTGAAAGAAGTGCGCGAATCAAAAGTAGCGAGAGGCAGCAGGCATAGCCTGTACGTCAACCGCACGTATTTCGGCCTGTATTCCATGCTCAGCGACCTCAAGGCAAACATCATCACCGGCCAGCGACGCATCCGCGAACTGGCGCAATAACCGCCGGCGCAGGGAAACCGGCGCCAGCTGTCCCTTCCGTTCATCACAATTTGCGGCCGCTCCCGTTTTTCAGGCCCCATAGCATGCTGATTGGCATAGCCTTTGGTAATAAGAGGGTATATAACCCGATCAATATGAAAACATTTATCCTGCCATTCATTTTACTGGGGAGCGTCATCTTCAGTTCCTGCAAGAAAGAAACCAACGAATACGTTATTCCGAACCAGACGATCATCGGCAACGTGTCAACGGATATGTGGCTGCTGAACACCGGCAACAACTCCTACCAGGCCACGCTGGACCTGCCCGAGCTGGACGGACAGACGGTGGAGCTGGACGCCATCCAGGTGTATATTTCTTTCGGCTCGAATATCTGGGAACCGCTGCCGCAGGTGTTTGACGGCGTTTCATACCTGTATTCGTACAGCCCCGGCAAGCTTTACCTCGACACGCAGAACTCGACCGGCACCGAGCCCGTAAAAATTACTGCGACGCTGGACGTTAAGATCGTTATTATCAAATCAGATTATTAAAAAGAACAGGACTGTTCGCATGAACAGTCCTTTTTGTTAAACGGAAACATTGCAAGTGAAAGGGCTGTTCGGGTGAACAGTCCTTTTCGTTAAACGGAAACATTGGGAATGAGAGGACTGTTCGTTTGAACAGTCCTTTTGTTAAACAAGAACATTGCAAGTGAAAGGGCTGTTTCGGGTGAACTGTCCTTTTCGTTAAACGGAAACATTGGAAATGAGAGGACTGTTCGCATGAACAGTCCTTTTGAGGTTAAAGGGGAAATTTGGAGGCAAACAATCTCCTGGGCCGGGATCAGCGGCTCTCTCCCGCCATAACAGGACGGGCCGGGTTGCCGCAAACCGGAATAATTTGTTATTTTAAAACACCCTTTAAAAATTCCATATGATGAAAACATGCGCGGCCATACTCACCGGATTATTATTGTGCGCTCAATCTGTTTGCGCGCAGGTACGTTTTTCTAAAACGGTGCTCAGCAATGTTTTTATTTCCGAAGGCGCCGCCACGGGCGATGTGAACCGGGACGGGAAAACGGACATTCTCGCGGGCATTTACTGGTTTGAGGCGCCCGCATGGAAACGCCACCTCGTGCATACCGACACGCTCAACAACATACCGGGTTACGGCACCACCTTCCTGAATTTCTGCGCGGACGTGAACAACGACGGCTGGCCCGACCTGATCCGCTTCGACCAGCCCGGCGCGGTTTGCGCCTGGTATGAAAACCCGCGCGGCAAAGAAGGCTTGTGGAAATCGCATGTCATTCTTGCCAACGCCGGCAACGAAACGCCCATTTTTGTAGACGTGGACGGAGACGGCAAAAAAGACCTGCTCTGCAACGACTCCAAAGCCCGGCAGGTACTCTGGCTGAAAGCCCCTTCACGGAAAGGCGATACCGCCTGGGAAAAATATATCATCAGCAACGACAGCCTCCTCGGCACGCATAAATACACGCACGGTTTCGGCTGGGGCGATATGAACAAAGACGGCCGCAAGGACGTGATCATCCACACCGGCTGGTGGGAAGCTCCCGCGGACGTTACCCGATCCGGCTGGAAATTCCACCCCGCCGATCTCGGCGAAGAATGTTCGAATATGTTCGTTTTCGATTTTGACGGCGATGGCGATGCGGACGTGGTAAGCTCCTCCGCGCATGCCTACGGCATCTGGTGGCACGAGCAGCGGCCGGAAGGATTTGTGACGCACGAGATCGGCAAAGCGTTCTCCCAAACGCATTCCATGGCTTTTGAAGACATCAACCGCGACGGCCATCCCGACCTCGTTACAGGCAAACGGTATTTCGCGCACAACGGCAAAGACCCCGGCGCATTCGAGCCCGCCGTGCTGTACTGGTTCGAGTTCAAACCCGGCCCCACTCCCGCCTGGACGCCGCACCGGATCGACGACAACTCCGGTGTGGGGAACAGTTTTACTGTAACGGACATGAATAAGGACGGGTTATTGGATATTGTCACGTCGAATAAGAAGGGAGTGTTTTATTTTGAGCAGATAAAAACCCGTTAAGCTACTTTTGATCTAAAAAAACATGTCAACACCCACTCAACCCGAAGTATGGCAAAGAGGCCCGCTGCCGGGCATTTCGCCCCTGCTGCAGCCGGTAGCCCATGCGTTGCTGCAGGCAGGTGAAGAGCTGGACGCCCTCATGCAGGGATTTGATGAAACGCGGTTATGGGAAAAGCCCGCCGGCGTCGCTTCTCCCGGCTTCCACCTGCAGCATCTCTCCGGCGTTATAGACCGGCTGTTCACCTACACCCGCGGCGAAATGCTTTCACCGGAACAGCTGGAAATGCTGCGGCTCGAGAGTGTAACGCAGCCGGAGCTTACCGTTTCACATCTGCTAAATCGTTTTCACGAACAAGTGAAGCTTGCGCTGCGGCAACTTTCAGAAACCAACGAAAACACACTGACCGGTTTCCGCGGTATCGGCAGAAAACAGGTGCCTACCACCGTGCTCGGGTTGCTGGTGCACGCAGCGGAACATACCATGCGGCATGTGGGGCAGTTAAATGTGACGGTGAGGGTGATGAATGCGAAAATTGGCTGATAAATGTCTGCATATGTAGCGCCTCCGAAATAACAAACCGGTATCACCCG
>JBQCFV010000414.1:0-2624 GCA_051958695.1 Chitinophaga sp.
ACGGCGGACTGGGCGAAGGTGCGGGCGGAAAAAAACAGCAGGCAGCAAAATATGGTCGCTTTCATTGGGTCATTTTAAACTTGAGAATTGAAAATAATGAATTTTGACAAACGCATCTGCCCGCGGAAAACTTATTTTTGAAACATGGAACGCATAGGTAAAATAATAGTGGTGATCGGGATCGTCACGGTTGTTGCCGGGCTGGTTGTATGGTTCTTTGGCGACAAGCTGCGTTTTTTGGGACGGCTCCCGGGTGATATCCGTATCGAAAAAGAAAATTACCGCATCTACATTCCCATTACCACCATGATCCTGTTAAGCGCATTGCTTTCGCTCGTGCTATGGATAATACAACGATTGGGGAAGTGAACAGCCCTATTCCCGCAATTTTATATCTTTAACCCGCACAACGCCCGCGCAGCACTGCGGGCATAAATCGGGGATGAACGGCGGAACAGATATAGAACAAGCCATGTTGGCGGATTTCTCCAAGGGGGACGAGCATGCGTTCCGCCAGGTATTCGACCTGCTGTTCAGGCCGCTTTGTTTTTTCGCGGGCAAATTCACCGGGCAGAAAGAAGAAGCGGAAGATATGGCCGCGCAGGCTTTTCACAAGCTCTGGCTCCGCCGCGAAAATTTTGATTCCCTCGCCGCTATCCGGTCTTTTTTATATACCACCGTCAGGAACCAGTGCCTCGACCTGCTGAAGCACCGGGAGGTGGTGAGCAGTGCGCATAAAAAACTCGCGGCGTCGCCGGGCGAGGCGGACACATTTTCCGAATCGCAGATGATGCGGGCGGAGCTGCTTAGCGTAATTTTCGCGGAGATCGGCAAGCTGCCCGAAAAATACGGGCTGGTGCTGGAAATGAGTTTCCAGGAGGAGCTTTCCGTGCAGGAGATCGCCCTCCGTACCCACAAAGCGGAAAACCATGTAAGGGCGGACAGGTCGAGGGCGCTGGCCCTGCTCAGGGCTTCGCTGAAAGACAAAAAGCTGCTCGATGCGGCGCTTGCGCTCTGGGCCGTTTACGAGGCCGGGCATTTCAGCAAATAAAAATTTTAAAAAAAATCAGCCCGTGCTGCTGCGTTTTGGCGCGGCGGTCGTGTTAGTATTATTCAACCCGACCTTTCATTAAACGAACAGCTTCGCGAGACGCTCCGCAAACAGTGGGCGGGAGAGCCGCTTAACGAGCGGGAACAGGCGCTTTTTGAGGCCTGGATCGCCGCATCGCCCGATAACCGGGCAGTTTGGGACGAGCTGAACGATGAAGAGGCTTTGCAGCGGCAGTTCGCGGAATGGAATGGTTATGAAAATAAAACGGTGTGGGAAAAGACCCTCGCGTATCGCAAGCCGGCCAAAACGCGCAGGCTGTACCGCTGGGCCGCAGCCGCAGCTATTGTGGTGATCGCCGCTGCGGGAGCGTACCTGCTGCTGCCCGAACGGCATGTTCAGCCCACCGTTGCGCAAACCGTAACGGACGTTGCGCCCGGCGGCAGCAAAGCCGTGCTGATACTGGCGGACGGCTCGCAGGTAACGCTGGACAGTGCGGGCAACCAGGTGATCCAACAGGGCTCTACCGCCATCCGGCAGCAGGCCGGCCAGCTGCGGTACGACGCGGCGGACGATGCTTCGGCAGGGAGCTACAACACCCTTAAAACGCCGCGCGGCGGCCAGTTCAGGATCACGCTGCCCGACGGTACCGGCGTGTGGCTCAACGCGGAATCGTCTATCCGGTTTCCGACGGCTTTCCGTGGAAAAGAGCGGCTGGTGGAGGTTTCGGGCGAGGCGTATTTTGAAGTGGCGAAAAACGCAGCCATGCCTTTCCGCGTGAATGTGGCGGACCGGGCCGCCGTTGAAGTGCTCGGCACGGACTTCAACATCAATGCGTACGAGGATGAAGAAGGTATACAGGCCACGCTGCTCAAAGGTGCGGTAAAAGTGAGGAAGGACGCGCATTCCGCCGTGCTCAAACCCGGCCAGCAGGCGCGGGTAACTACCGGCATCAGCGTGGTGGACGGGGTGGATATTGAAAAAGTGATGGCGTGGAAGAACGGCGTCTTTAATTTCAAGGACGCGAAGCTGAAAGAAGTGATGAAACAATTGTCGAGATGGTACGATATAGAAGTGGAATACAGGGGCGACGTGCCCAATACCGAGTTCTGGGGCAAGATGGGGCGCAACCTTACACTGCTGCAGGTGCTGAACGGGCTCGAAGCATCGGGCATACATTTTAAACTGGAAGACAATGGGAAGAAGCTGGTCGTGCTGCCATGACCGTATAAAATAGCCGCTCCGTCTGATCCACGAAGCGGCCGAAGTTTCAGGCTATACCTTAATTAATCAACCAGAAACCGTTACAAAAATATGTTTTTTAGAACTTTTTGTGACCGGAACCTGCATGTGCCGCCTTTGCGGGAACGGTTCCGGATTTCAACCAAAATTGCACGCGTCATGAGATGGACCACCATTTTGCTCCTGGCGGTTTGTTTGCACGTTTCCGCCGGCACCGCCGCGCAAAACATCACGTATAGCGGCCGTCAGGTACCGTGGGACAAGATCTTTACGGAAATTGAGAAACAGACGGGGAACGTGGTATTTATCAGCAAACAGTTGCTGGAAGAAGCGA
>JBQCFV010000415.1:0-2815 GCA_051958695.1 Chitinophaga sp.
AATGCAACAACGTTTTTTGCATTCATTTTTTTCCACAAAAAAAGCCGGCCCAAAAACGGACCGGCTTGTTATGAGGAAAACAAATATCAGAACTTGTACCCGATGCTCAAACGCATGTTCCTTCCGGGCTCGGCCTGCCAGTAATAGTAGGTTTCGTAGGAAGAACCGCTGTAGAGATAGGTATCGAGTATATTGAACACGTTCGCATTGATGCTCACTTTGTCTTTCTGCCAGAAAAGGCCGCCGTCCAGCTTGAAATAGTCGGGCATTTTCTGCTGGCCTATGCCGCCCCAGCTCCAGGTGCTTCTGTCCACCAGGTAAGTAAAGCCGCCGGAAATACCAAACCCTTTCAAAGCTCCTTGTGTGAGCTTGTATTGCAGCCAGGCATTCGCCGTGTGTTTCGCAAAGCCGGGAATCGCGGCGCCTTCTTCGGTGCCGGGCAGCGGGTTTTTATCGAGGTTGCGGGTGATCACGGAATTGGTGAACGCATAGTTCGCTACCACGCTCAGCCCGTTGAATACCTCGCCGCGAACATCAAACTCAACGCCTTCGGCTTTTGATTGCCCCAGCTGCACGGAAAATGCCTCATTGCCTTCGTTCGTCGGGTCGGGCGTGAGCTCGTTGTTTTTGATGATGCGGTATACGGACAAGGTGGTGTTCCACTTGCCGCCGAACCAGTCCTTTTTGACGCCTGCTTCCAGGTTGTTGCCCAGGATCGGTTTCGCTTTCTGCTGGTTACGCAGCAAACCGGTTTGCGGCACAAAGGTCTGGTCGTACAATGCGTATACGGAAGTAGATTTATCGATGGAATAGCTCAGGCCAAAGCGGGGCGTGAAACGGTTGTCGTCCACTTTGGTACCGTAGGAATTTTCTTTCACGTAAGTGTACCTGCCGGCAATGGTTACGCGGAGCGCGTCGTCGAAGAACCCCAGCTCGTCCTGCAGGTAGAGACCAGTGTACGCCTGATCGATGATCGTGGCGCCTGCGCGCTGGCTGAGGCTTTTGCTGCGGTCGAACACCGGGAGGCCGTTTGCAGGAGCGCCGTATACGGGATTGTTCACGTCAAAGGGAGCGTCGTCGGTATCCAGCGCATGCGCCTGGCTCCAGTCGGCCATGTAATGTTTGTTCCCGAGGTCGAGACCGGCGAGGATACGGTGCCGTACCGCGCCTGTATGTGCCTCGCCGTTCAGGAACACCTGTCCGAATCTGGATTCGTTACCGGCGTCCCAGATACCTACGGAGCGGATCATTTTACCATCGGGCCGCACTTCGTTGGGCCAGAGCGTCGTGCCTTCCTGCTTGTAATTAAAGTAAGCGGCCTGAGCGGTCAGCTTCCAGCCGGGGCTGAAATGATGCTGCATGTTCACCTGCACGCTATGATCGGTGATCTTTGTGGGATCGAGGCCGGGCTCGGCGGTGGTGAACTCGCGCGGCAGCTTTGCGTAACCATCGGGGTGAAAAACGTAATAGGAACCGGCGTCGAACATGTTCACATGCTGCAGCACATATTCGAGCGTAACGGTGGTGTTGTCGTCGATCTTGTAGCTCAGCACCGGCGCGATGCTGAAACGTTTGTTAAATTCATAATCACGGAAAGAGTTCTTGGACTGCCCCATGAGGTTAAAACGGTACAGCAGCCTGCCGTCTTCGCTGAGCTTACCGTCCAGGTCGAGCGTGGCGCGGTAGAGATCGTAGCTGCCGAGCGTAAGCGTGGCTTCGCCTTTGCTGATGCCGGTGGGCTTTTTGGTGACCACGTTATAAATGCCGCTGGGTTCGCCGTTCGACATCATGAAGCCGGCGGGGCCTTTTACAAATTCCACCTGCTCCACGAAGCTCATGTCTTCCGTGAGCGGGCCCCAGGTGCTGGTGATGTTCATGCCGTTGCGGAAGGCGGAAGCCCTTGCCCCGCGCATGTTTACACGGGCGTAGAGATCACCCCAGTGCTCGAGGCGCGTTACGCCGCTTACGTTGCGGATGATGCCGTCGCTCATGCTGGTGATCTGCTGGTCGGCCATCACTTTGCCGGTAACCACCTGTATGTTTTGCGGCTGCTCTATCAGCAGGCCCTGGAGGCGCAGGCTGTTGGAGGAAACATTCGTTTTATAAGGATTGCGCGCGTCGGTGACGGTGTATTCTTTCAGGTTCACGCTGGAAACGTTCAGCGTTACGCTTACTTCCGCAGTTTCGTTTGCCGAAACGGTGACGGTCTGCACCTGGCGGGCGTAGCCGAGGAAGGAAGCTTCCAGCTCATAGCTGCCCGGTTTGATACGTTTGAGGGAAAATTCGCCGTTCTCGAGCGTTACGCTCATTTTGCGCGTGCCTTTCAGCGTCACGCTTACGCCGCCCACGGGCTTACCGTCGGTGGTGGTCACTTTCCCGGCAATATGGCCGTATTCCGCCTCATCGTCCGTTGCAAACACACCTGCGGAAAAGAACAGCGCCGATACGATCAAAAGTAAAGTTCTGTAAAGCATAAGTCTGTCTGTAATTTCGGCAGCGAAGGTACAGACGGGGCATTTCCGTGCCCGCTCGGATGCGGAAAACGATTTACGCGATACGGAAAAAGCTGTTTGGAAGAGCGTACCTCAAAACCGGTCAAACCGTGCAGGGGTACGCCGCCGCTCAGCCCAAATACTCCAGCAGCTCGATCCTGTTACCAAACACATCCCTGAAAAAGAAACGCTCGCGCCCGGTGATCACGGACGAATAAGCGATCTCAATGCCTTTGCTTTGAAGATATGATTTGGCAGCTTCCAGATCGGTGACCTCGAACGCCGGGTGACGGCCGGAAATATGATCGGGGATATTGTCTTCT
>JBQCFV010000416.1:0-3183 GCA_051958695.1 Chitinophaga sp.
TCGCCGGCCATTACGATGGCCATGTTGTTGGGCGTGTAATATTCGTTGTAAAATTTGCGGATGGCGATCAGCGACGGGTTTTTCAGATGTTCCACGGTGCCGATGGTGGATTGCTGGCCGTAGTTGTGCGTGGGGAACAGCGTGGCGAGCATGGTTTCGTACATCTTCCGGCCGTCGTTGTCCAGCCCGCGGTTCTTTTCTTCGTATACGGCTTCGAGCTCGGTGTGGAAGATGCGGAACACGGGGTCTTTGAACCGTTCCGCCTGTACGGCGAGGAACTTGTCCACGGCGGTGGAGGGAATGTCTTCCTCGTACACCGTTTCTTCCACCCAGGTATGCGCGTTCGTACCCTGGGCGCCCATGTTGGTCATCATTTTATCGTATTCGTTGGCGATCGCGTATTTCGCCGCGAGGCCGGACACGCTGTCTATCTGCCGGTACACGGCTTTGCGCTCGTCCGTGCCGGTGGTGTGGTTGTATTTGTCGTACAGCGAGGTGATCTCGTCCAGGTAAGGTTTTTCCTTCGACCAGTCCAGCGAGCCGTAGTGGGTAGTGCCTTTAAAAAGCAGGTGCTCGAGGTAATGCGCGAGGCCGGTATGGTCTTTCGGATCGTTGTTGCTGCCGGCGCGCACGCCGATCAGCGTCTGGATGCGCGGTTCTTTTTTGTTGACGCTGAGCATAACGGTGAGGCCGTTCTTCAGCGTATAAAAACGCGCCTGCATTGGGTCGCCGGTAATATAGCGGTAGGAATATCCACCTGAGGAGGCTTCTTTCCATTCATGCTTCACCTGGGCATTGCCCTGGAAGGCGGCAGCGGCCAGCAGGATAACGAGGAAAAGTCGGATAGATCTCATATAGTCGGTTTGATGATTTCAAACCAAATATAAAAATGAGCGGGCACATTCGGCCACGAAACCGTGAAAATATGTGACTGGACAGGATGAGCGGTCGGAATAAGTGCGGAGCTTACCGGTACATCAGGCTGGTGGCGAACACGCGATGGGGTACCAGCGGGCTGGCGCTTGCCTGGAAAAGAGAGGAGTCCGTTTTGATGTACAGAACGTGATAGTGATTGGTAACGAGGAAATTATGATCTCCCTGGTAGGCACTGAACAGGCTGTCGGGCATATAAACCATCGACTCGGTCGCGCCGGGAGCGGGCAGCCGGGAGGTAGTTCCAGGAATATTCGTTTCAGCGACGGGGTTCCCATTTTCACTCATTTCCGCGGGGCTCGCCGGCAGCTTTAATTTGCTTGCATGCATAAACACGATACCAATCACCACTGCAACAAACGACAAGATGGATCGCATACTTCTCAAATTTGGTTGTGTACAGTTTTAAATAGGATAAACTACATTTCAGGATTGTTACCTAACCTATTCATATTTTTTCCCTGGTTTCCTACTTTTTGCTTTACACGGGCTGTAAAGGTAAGAATTAGAATCCGTTAAACCGAAACCCGACCGAAAAAGGGTACTGCTCCAGGCCGTAATCGTGCAAGGGGGTGAGCGCAAAATTACTGTAGAGCTTGATGGGCCCGTAGGCCACTTCGCCGGTCAGTCCGAATCTCCATTTGTTCAGGCTGAAATCGTCCGTCAGCCGCACTTTCCCTCTTTCTTCGCTCACCTGTTTGGTGCGGGACTTCAGCAGATAGCCGCCCTGAACACCGAGACTTACTTCAAAACTCCTGCCAGGCCTTGCGGGGTTGGAATTGAAGTTCAGCATCAGCGGTATGGACACGTACTGCGCGAACAGCTTGTTCTTGGAGAAGTTCACCGAGTCGCGGATGACGGTGGTGGAGTAACCGGGCACATAGGTGATGTTGCGGGCGAAACGGTAGTTGTTCATTTCCAGGCCAACGGCGTAAATGAAGTTCAGCTTGTGTTTCACGATGTTGAGCCGCTGCATGATCACCCATACGTTGAAGTTGATGGACTTGGCGGGGATGAGCTTGAACTCCGCGGGAGACAGCGGGGCGCTGGCTTTCCTGGGGGCAAGGTTGTTGAGGGCCACGCCGGAGTAATCAAAACTTTTATTGGCGTAACCCTGGGGGTACGTAGCGTCGAGGTAATAGGCTGCGCCGTTGCCGGGGTGCAGGGACATTACCATTGCGCCGGGATAATCGCTGCGGTCGCGGTAGTTGTTGAACCCGAGGTCGAGCACCAGCCATTTGGTATGGAGGTTCTTTTTCAGCTTCTGGCGGGCATAGCCGGTATCCTGGTAGGCTTTGAAAACACTCTTTCCCTCGGCGGTTTTTCCCTTTATGATGATCAATCCCTTGATCTGGATGGTATCTATGGCTGCCTGTTGGGCGAAGGCGCCCGCAGACAGGAAGAAGGTAAGGAGGGTGAGTAAAATTCTATGCTTCATATTTCTTCTGCCGTTTATACGGTCCGTTATTATTTGTTATTTCGTTTTCTTGAAAACAGTTTGGCCACATTGGTCACTTTATCCAGCACTTTGCTTTCGAGGCCATTGCCGGTAACCGACATGATCAGCTCGCCGGGCGGCGGCGCGGGGACGGCGGTAGCCAGGTTGGCCGCGGTCTTTCTATCGATGGACGGTTTGTTGTTCATGGCCAGCAGCATTTCCTGGTCCTTCACTTCGGGTATGTCGCCGGAGAGGTCTGTATTCACGTTCTGGCGCAGGTTCCCCACGGGAGCGGAGCGGGTTCGCAGGCGGGACAGGTCTGCGACGGCGTTGTCCGGCGCGGCCGCGAGGGCGTTGTTCGCGGGAACGCTGCCAGCGCTGTTTGCCGCGGCTGTTCCGGTATTGTTCAAAACGTTGTTTGCCGCAATGGCGGGCGCTGTTCTATTTCCTGTTACAGCGGGATTGCCGGGAACGGCGTTGTTGCCTGTATTACGAGCGCCGGTGTTGGCGGCAAGGGTATTATTGGGAGCAGTATTGCCTGCATTATTGCGAGCGTTGGCGCCAGCGAGGGCATTATCGGTATTGTTTCCGGCATTCCGGGTTGCGGTGTTTGCGGCGAGGGAATTATTGGAAACGGCATTGTTCCCACGGGCGGCGCTGGCATTGGAAGCATTTCCTCCCCCGGCGTTATCCTCGCGGGCACCGGTATTCCCGGCAATAGCGCCCGAATTGCCGGCAGCATTATCCGCCCCTGCATGCTGAACAGTGCTGCCCTCAACGGAAGCCCCATCCTCGTGCGCCAGCACCGGCTG
>JBQCFV010000417.1:0-3572 GCA_051958695.1 Chitinophaga sp.
GGTCTCTTTTTTGTACCAGCGTTTGCTGCGGTCGTAGGGTTTTTGCACTTCCCACTGCGGGTAATACGGGTAGGAGGTGATCACGGTGCATTCGTACCCGTTCTCCACCAGCCAGTCGATCATTTCCCCATTATATTTTCCGATGCCGGTGGGCTCCGGGGAAAAGTTCCCACCGATCAGCAATACTCGTTTAGACATTTGTTTTCATCGTTCTTTTTCGCACGAAGGTGGCGGGATTGCCGGCATATATCTGCCAGGGCGCCAGGTCTTTCGTTGCGACGGATTTTACGGTTAATATGGAATGCGAGCCGCAGGTTACGCCGGGGCACACGATCGATTCCGCGCCGATCCACACCCCGTCTTCCAGCCTGATCTTGCCAAGGCGGTAGGGGAAGTCGGCCTGCGTGTAATCGTGGTTGCCGGTGAGCAGCAGCGCGCCCTGCGAAATGCATACGTGGCTGCCGATGTGCACGTCTTCCAGGTTGTCGATCCACACGGATTCGCCGATCCAGCAATGATCGCCGATGCGCAGCCGCCAGGGATTTTTGATGCGCACCTTTGTTTTGATCACCAGCCCTTTGCCCACCTTTGCCCCGAAAAGCCGCAGCAGCCTTGCTTTAAAGCCGTACGGCCAGGGAATGGCGCTGTTCAGCACATAGTAGTTCACGAAGTACCAACTGAGCACTTTCCATTTCGGGCCGGCCTTGTAAGCGCCGGTGTTGAATGCGGATAAGTCGGTCGTAACGTTCATCAGATGGCGATATTATAGTCGGTTCGCAACAGTTCGATCAGTGTTTCTTTCCGGGTGTCCCCCTTCAGCTTTTCCTCAAATTCTTTCATATTCACGTCTACCAGCAGCCGGTACCAGTAGCCCTGCATAAAATGGAAGATGAACCCTTTGTAGCCGTCCAGGAAACCGAAGCGCAGGAAGTACCGGAAAAAGAAATACAGGCTGGCGCGCGCGCCGGGAGACAGGGCGGCGTACACCTTTTCTTTGAGATACCGTTTGCGCCGGGCCTGCGAGCTTTCGTTCTGCAGCAGGCGGCCGTCGTTTTCCAGGAAGCGGTATTTGATGTTCAGCAGGTCCACCATTTCGCGGATGGCGTAATTGTTATGTTTGTTCACCCACCAGTGTATCGAGTTCAGGTTATGGTCCACGATGTGCTCACGCAGCATGATGGTGCCTTCGCCGGACAGCACGATGTGCTCGTCCATCCAGCGCTGCTCGATGCTGCCCGCGCCGTTGCGCCAGATGCGCAGCAGGGTGTGCGGGTAGAAGCCGCCGTAGCGTATCCATTTGTCTTTGAACAGCACTTTGCGGCGGATATAAATACCGGTGATATCGTCCGCGATCTTCGCTTCGTTGATCTCTTTCACCAGCGCGGGTTCCAGGTATTCGTCCGCGTCCATGCGCATTACCCAGGGGTTTTGAATGCCGCAGTTGTCGAGCGCCCACTGGAATTGCACGGCGTAGTTCACCCATTTGTTGCGAAAGATGCGCGCCCCGAAAGATTCAGCGATGGCGACGGTGTCGTCGGTCGACCCGGCGTCCACGATGCAGATGTCGCTGCTCACCTGCCGCATGCTTGCGAGACAGCGGCCGATATGCTTTTGTTCGTTGTATGTTAAAATGATCACCGTGATCTTCATGAGGCCTGTTTTTTTACGGACTGCCGGTACATGGACACATAATCGCTGGCCAGCCGTTTTTCGGAAAAGTCTTCCTGCACCTGAAGGACGGCGGCGCGGTTGATGCGCGTGCGCGCTTCGTGGTCGCTGTAAGCGGCGTTGAGCTTGTTCACCACTTCTTCGAGGTCATTAATGCCGGTCACCCAGCCAAGGTTGTTCCGTTTTACATAAGGCGCCAGGCCCACATGTTCGCTCACCAGCACCGGTGTGCCAACGGCGAGACTTTCCAGCACCACCATCGCAAAGTTTTCGTTATGCGAGGTCAGCGCGAAAAGATCGGAGCCAGCGAGAAAAGCGAATTTTTCTTCCTCGTTCTTCCACCCGGCCCATTCCACCTGCTCCGTCAATCCCAGCTGCGCGATGATCACACGCAGTTCTTCGAGATAGGCCGCATCGCCGTCTCCGGCAATTTGCAGGCGGAAGGGGAAATTCACTTTGGACAGCGCGCGCAGCAATATGTCCAGCCCTTTTTTTGGATGGATGCGGGAAAAGAAGCTGATGGTGAACACCTCGTTCCGCTTTCTTTCGTAGCTGCCTTCGGGCAGGCTTACAAGATTGTAGATGATCTCGTTGTCCCATCCTTCGTTGATGCGCAGGCAATCCTCCCGCTCCATATCGGAGGTGGTGTGCAGGTAAGTGCGGCGCAGCAGGTGCTTGCCGAGCACGTTGTGCAGTATCTTTTTTGACAGTTTGTTTTTGTGGTTGAACACAAAATCGCATAACACGCCGCGCGGGCTCAGTACAGGCCGGATGCCTTTCATCGAGCAGATGAGCGAAGCGCCCATCACGAGAAAGTTCCACCAGCTATGGATATGCACCACGTCAAAATCACCGGCCGTGGCCCAGGTGGTGCCCCAGAGGCTGGGCGATACATGCGTATGGTCTTTGGTGATGCGCGGGAAATATTTTACTTCCACGCCGTTCACCAGCTGCGTTTCTTTCAGCGGCACGTCCAGCTCCTGCGCGCCGTTGGCGGTGGTGGTGTATACCATCACGCGGTGGCCCAGGTTCGCCAGCCCTTCCGCCAGCCGCGATACTCTGATGATAGGGCCGCCGTAGATATAGGCGGGTTTGTAAGAAGGGACGATAAAAAGAATGTTCATGTCAGAATTTATTTCCTTTATAGGTCAGTTTTTGATAGATGCCTTTAAAGTTGCGCGCCTTGGCGTACAGCTCGTAGATGTATTTCCGGAAGTTGACGGCCGGCAGATCAAGGTCCTGCAGCATGCGGTGGTGCTCCGCCTGCATCTTCCCCGTTACGGATACGGAAAACGAGCCGCCGTGCAGCCGGTATTCCCCCAGCGGGCGCGGCACATACCCTTTCCGTACGGCCGGGTCAAGACAAACAGACAGCAGGAATTTTGAATCGGCCGAATACTTCAGGCTTTTATCAAAGCCTTGGTGCTTATCGTAAATGCGCCGCGTCCAGAAGGCGCTTTGCTGCGCGAAAGGCACGCGCCGGAGCTGCCGGATGGCCTGCCAGCCGAGCGGGAGGGCTTTGTAGGAAAAGATCACCTCCCCGCGTTCGTTGATATAGTTCACGTCGCCGAACACGAGGTCACACTGTTTTTTTTCAAAGGTCTTTACGACTTCTTCCAATGTATGCGGCAGCAGGCGGTCATCCGCGTTGATGTAACAGAGATATTCGCCGGTGGCCCTGTCAAAACCTTTGCGCAGCGCGTCGTACATGCCCTCGTCCTTTTCGGATATCACCACGTCTATCAGCCCGCGGTGGCGGTTCACGATCTCCATGGTGCGGTCGGTGCTGGCGCCGTCGGCCACGATTATTTCAAAATTGCGGTAACGCTGCCGGAAGATGCTTTCCAGCGTTTCTTCTATATATTCCTGCCCGTTGTATACGGGTATTACGATTGAAACCAATG
>JBQCFV010000418.1:0-4620 GCA_051958695.1 Chitinophaga sp.
ATAATACGCATCATGAAAAATGTTGCATAGTTTACCTTTTAAGTGAAGTCGTTCATTCATAATACGCATCATGAAAGACGATGCATCCGTGACTTTCTACGTGAAAGTACTGCTTATAGCGCGTCATGAAAAATAACGCCAAGCGTGTAGCGTTCCCCGTTAGTCACCTCGCTTACGCCATGCTTCATGTTCACACGGTAATATCCTTTGCTGCCTTTCACCGGCCTGAAATTAGTGGTGAATATCAGCATATCTCCCCTGTCCGGCCGCAGCACCATTGCTTTCGACTGCGCGCGGGGCCGCTGTTCCACCAGCACAAATTCCCCGCCGTCATGATCGTGGCCCGGTTGTGAAAGGAACAATACCAGTTGAAAAGGGAAAAATACATCGCCGTAAAGGTCCTGGTGAAGCGTGTTGTGTCCGCCCTGCCCGTACTGCAGGATGAGCGCGGTGGGCTTATACTGACCGGCGGCCTTGCATTCTTCGTGCAGCGCCGCATGCGTGAGCGGGTACGTACGCGGGATACCCAGCGCCTTCATCCACTGGTTGGCTACAGGCGCGAGGTGCGGGTACACGGTTTCGCGCAGCTGTTGTACCAGCGGCGGAAGCGGGTATTGGAAATATTTATATTCCCCCGCGCCAAAACGGTACCGCTCCATGGAAATCGTTTTGCGGTACAGGTTTTCATCCTTGTAAGCCGCGGTGAGCGCCCTGCACTCAGCTGGTTGCAGCGCAGCGGGGATAATGGCGTAACCCTTGCCGTGCAGTTTCTCTGCAACAGCCGCCCAATCGGTATGAGCAAGTCTTTCTTTCATTCCCCAAAACTAGCCGCCGCTGCCCTGCCATACCACCCGGAACTTGCGCATTCTGCGTTTCGTGGGCCCTGCAGGTTATAATTTATTGCCCCGTCAGCCAATCTTTTAGCAAAAAAAGACGCTTTGGGCCTGTTAAACAGGAAATCTGGAATATTTACATAAACGGAGCGAACATTTTTACAGGTGCATTGTTGATGTACGTAGAATCGCTTGATTAATAGGATAGTCATACATTAATATAGACATAGGCACATATACATCCTTTTTAACAAGAGACAAAAATTATCCTATGGCTGAAGTGACATTCGAATACAAGCTGTTATTCGATAATACCTGGGTGTACAATTATGCTTCGTTTATTGAAAAACATTGCTGGCAGCAGGAAACCCCCGAACCAAAACACCTCGTTCTCCCCAATCTTTTCTCAGAAGGTTTTTTGAAACACTGGACGCTGGAAGAAGGATTTTCCGCCATCTACAACAGCTACATCCAGAAGGTGGACGTTCGGCACCGCATCACCTCCGAAAGCGGCGAGCCCTATTATTACATTTATTTCGATCTCTCCGAATCCGCTTCCATAGCGGCGTTGTCGGGGGCGGAAAAAGACCCGGAGCCCGGCATTTACACCGTGTACTACGGCATGTCAAGCCCCAACAGCGAGTTCCTGGTGCATCACAACAGCAGGGCGCACGGTTTGCAATTACTCATTAAACAGGAAGCCTTTGACCAGTACTTTACGCACTCGCACGATAGTGCGGCCAATCTTGAAAAACTGCGCGAAGCCCTCCACCCCGGCAAGTTTCACGGCAGCATGCCCATGAGCTCAAAGCTCATCCTTTCGCTGATGAAGCTGCCCCGGCATGTGAATACCGAAGAGCTGGACGTCTATTACATCCGCGGCTACATTTACAATATCCTCTCCCTGTTTCTCGCTTCGCTGCTGAATCCCCCTCCCGCCGTGCATTCGCAGCACCTGGCCGGCATTTGCCGCCTCATAGAGGCGAACGAGGAGATCGCTGAAAAAACGGAAGAAGAACAGCCCTCGCTGGACGAAGCGGCCCGGCGCGCATGCATGTGCTCCACCAAATTCAAAAAGCTGTTCAGGATCGCTTACAATACGACCTACCACAAATATCACCAGCGCATCCGGCTGCTGCGCGCGAAGGAACTGTTCCAGTTCTCCAACGCCAGCATCACTAATGTAGTGCGTGACCTGGGGTATAAGAACGCAGGGCATTTCGCCCGGCTGTTCAAGGAACAGTTCAGTATATCGCCGAAAGATTACCAGCGGCAGTTTGACGCTCTTGTATAATGTATCCCCGAAAAATCCTGCTATGCATGCTGTATACCCCAACGATACGGTCGTGATCCATATTACCTGCCGTATCGAAAATATATGGTTATATGAATTTGGCGAGCACCTGCGGCAAGCCTTCAACACCCGCGTGACGGTCACTGACAATACCCTGGAACTGCCGCCGCAAGCCGGCCGCGGCTCCATCAAACATTTTCATATACAGGACGGCGTAACGCTGATCTATCTTTCATTCGTCCCCGCTATCAACCTCGTGCTGCGCAAGCTGCCTACTGAAACCACGGAATATTACGCCATCGGTTACGATGTAAGCCCCAACGGCCACCAGTACATCGCAGGCGGGCAAACCTGCTGGCTGAGCTATCTCCGGAAATATTCCGCTTATTTCCGCGCGTCCGATTCACCGATAGAAGTGTTGCTGGAAGCGGGCGAAGCCGTACAGATCGTTACGCTGATGATGTCGGGCCAGCGTGCGGGCGCGCTCGTACCGGAGCAGATGCGGTATCTGCTGAAGCCGAAACACCGCAGCCTGTACGGCTTTTTCCAGGTAAACGAGGAGATCCACGAAACGATCCTCAACATGGGCGAAAACCTGCAGAACAACAGCGCGGATTATTTTTTCGCAAGGGGCAGCGTGAACAAGCTGCTGGCCATGACGCTGCCCATCATCGCGGGGCAGCAGCATAGCCGGCAGAAACCTGAGGTAGAAAAGCTGACGGCGCTCGTTGAAAAACTGACGGCGGACTATTCGCTCACGGCGCCCATGCTGCGCGACGCGGCGAGGATGACGGGCGTAAGCCCTTCCAAATTCAAGACGATTTTCCGCAAGATCTACAACTCGAGCTATTATCAATACCTGCTGCGGCACAAGATGGAAAAGGCGAAAGAGCTGCTGAAGGACGAGCAGCAGAGCATCACGTCCGTCGCGTACATGCTGGGATATTCGTCCTGCAGCCATTTTACGCGCCTCTTCCGGAAAAGCTTTTCCATTTCCCCGCAGGAATACAAGAACCAGTGGCGCAGCATGGCCTGAAAAGAAACATCCTATAGTGCCAGTAATAAAGCGGATGTTGAAAAAAACTCAGCGCAGGATTGTCCAGATTTGACATAAAAGAATCCCATTATGAAACATCCTGTTCTGATGTTCCTGCTGCTATGCACGCTCGCTGCCCGGGCGCAGGACAACTGGCCCAAGCAGCTGCCGCTCGCAAACGGCGGAAAGATCATTATCTATCAGCCCCAGCCTGAAAGTCTTACCGGCGATAAAGTGCATGCCCGCGCCGCAGTGTCCGTTACCACCGGCGCCCAGGCCGAGCCCGTGTTCGGCGTGATCTGGTGCGACGCTCGGCTGGACACGGATAAAAATTCCCGCACGGCGGCGCTTACGCATGTCACGGTCACGGATACAAAATTCCCGGCGGACAAGGCGGACGATGCGCAGCTCGCGAAGCTGAAAGCGCTGCTGGAAAAAGAAGTGCCGGCCTGGCATCTCGTTATTTCCATCGACGAGCTGACCACCACCCTGCAGCAGGAAGTGCAGGACAACGACGCGCCGCTGAACAATGCGCCGCCGGAGATCATAGACCGCGACGCGCCGAGCCTGCTGGTAGTGCTCGACGGCAGCCCCGTGGTGCAGGAAGACAAGCAGACCGGCATGAAACGGGTGATGAACACGCCTTTCCTCATCGTGCAGGACGGCGGTAAATATTATCTCAACGCCGGGAAATATTGGTACGTGTCGCGCGAAGTGTTGAGCGGCTGGGCGCACACCACTTCCCTCCCGTCCAAAATAAAAAAGCTGGACGCGCAGCTGAAAAAACAGCAGGCGGAGCCGCAGCAAGCTGCCGCCGGCCCGCAGGATTTTAAATCCCCTCCCGCCATCGTCATTGCCACCAAACCTACGGAGCTGATACAGTCCACCGGCCCGGCCAGCTACGCCGTGGTACAGGGCGCCGGCCTCCTGTATTGCAATAACTCCAAAGACGATATTTTCCGCGACGTCAGCACCCAGCAGATCTACGTGCTGCTGGGCGGCCGCTGGTTCTGCAGCGCATCGCTGAACGGGCCATGGGCGTACGTACCGGCGGACAAGCTGCCTGCGGGCTTCGCGAAGATCCCCGAAGGTTCGCCTAAAGACGGCGTACTGAGCAGCGTAGCCGGCACCAACGCCGCGAAAGAAGCCGTGATGGATGCGCAGATACCGCAAACCGCGAAAGTCGACCGCAAAAAGGCCACCACAAAAGTTACTTACGACGGCGCTCCGAAATTTGAACCGATCGAAGGCACCAGTCTTTCCGTAGCCGTAAACACCGGCAGCACCGTGCTCAAAGACGCCACCGGGTATTACGCGGTCGAGAACGGCGTATGGTTCAGGTCTTCCGGTCCCAACGGCCCCTGGACGCCGGCCACCGAACGGCCGAAAGACGTGTCGAAGATACCGCCGAGCAACCAGGCGTATAACGTAAAATACGTGTACATCTACGACAGCAC
>JBQCFV010000419.1:0-3617 GCA_051958695.1 Chitinophaga sp.
TCCGATCGGCATTGCGGCATCGCAGCCGCGCATGAGCTGGCAGATCAAATCCTCCGGCCGCGATTTCCTGCAATCGGCCTATGAAGTGCGCACCGGCGCCAACGCAGCCACGCTCGCCAAAGGGAAAGATATTTCCTGGCAAAGCGGCAACCGGCTGAAACTTACACTGCGCACGGACGAACTGCCCGATTGGGCGGACGGCGGCAAGCTGGGCATCGACCTGCTGTTTGACGACAACAGCTATGACGAAATGCAGAACGCCCTCAAACAGGCCGCCGCGCTGGCAGAGAAAACCAACGAAGGCAGGCTCGTGCGCATACTCACCGGCGCGCAGGCGCCGTCGTTTCATCACGATACGCCGCCCTTCCCGCATGCCCGCCTCAACGGCTCGCAGCAGGAAGCCGTGCAAAAGATACTCTCCGCCAACGACCTCGCCATCGTGCACGGCCCTCCCGGCACCGGCAAAACCACCACGCTGGTACAGGCCGTCAAAGCCCTTATCGCGCAGCAGCGGCAGCAGGTGCTCGTAGTGGCGCCCAGCAATACCGCGGTAGACCTGCTCAGCGAAAAACTTTCCGAAGAAGGACTGAACGTATTGCGCGTCGGCAACCCCGCCCGCGTGTCCGAAAGGCTCAGCGCCCTCACGCTGGACAGCAGGATCGCGGAACACCCCGGCAGCAGGGAAATAAAACGCCTGAAAAAACAGGCCGGCGAATTTCGCGACATGGCGCATAAATACAAACGCAACTTTGGCAAAGCGGAGCGCGAACAACGCAAGGCGCTTTTCACCGAAGCCAGGAACATCCTCAAATCCGTGGAGAATACGGAACAATATATCATCAACGACGTGCTGGACAAAGCGCAGGTGGTGACCGCCACGCTCGTGGGCTCCAATCACTACACGGTGCGCGGCCGCGGATACGGCACGGTGGTGATAGACGAAGCCGGCCAGGCGCTGGAGCCCGCCTGCTGGATACCCATCCTCAAAGGCGGAAAAGTAGTGCTGGCGGGCGATCACCATCAACTGTCGCCCACCATCAAATCGGACGAAGCGGCGCGCAAAGGCCTCAGCACCACGCTGCTCGAAAAATGCGCCGCGCTGTATCCCGAAGCAGTAGTGATGCTCGAGGAACAATACCGTATGCATGCGACCATCATGGGATATTCGTCGTCCATTTTTTATAAGGACAAGCTCAAAGCGCACGCTTCCGTGGCCGATCACCTGCTGCACCCCGGCGAAAGCCCGCTGGCCTTTGTAGATACCGCCGGCTGCGGCTTTGATGAAAAAACAGAGGGCACCAGCACAAGCAATCCCGAAGAAGCGGCGTTCCTTTTCAAGCACCTGCATCAGCTCGTGCATACGCTGCAATCGCATTATAACAAGGATAACTTCCCCAGCATCGCGGTGATATCGCCATATAAAGAACAGATCTACCTGCTGAAA
Organism: Chitinophaga sp.; assembly: GCA_051958695.1. GTDB lineage: Bacteria > Bacteroidota > Bacteroidia > Chitinophagales > Chitinophagaceae > Chitinophaga. Next base: position 1,445 of record JBQCFV010000419.1, read on the forward strand.
GAACAGCTGGAACATTCGCCGGCGCTGAAAAACTTCGGCAATAAAATATCGGTGAATACGATCGACAGCTTCCAGGGGCAGGAGCGAGACATCGTGTACATCAGCATGACGCGCAGCAATACGGAAAGCCGGATCGGCTTTTTATCCGACGTGCGCCGGATGAACGTGGCCATGACGCGCGCGCGGAAAAAGCTGGTGGTGATCGGCGACAGCGCCACGCTTTCGCAGTTTCCTTTTTACGCGGATTTTATCGCTTATGCAGAAGCGCGGGATGCGTATCGCAGCGCGTGGGAGTACATGGAGAATTAAGCGCCTCAAAAACGGGAACCATCCGGTTAACCGGACGAAATCGTGATCATAAGGAAACAAGCATTTCCAAGCAAAGAGAATGGCAATTGCTTACTGGCCGTTCAATCCCACCCGGAAACCCGCATAAAAACTACGCCCCGGCGCGGCATTGTAATAACGCCCCGCGGCGGCATTGATATCGTTCCCGAGACTGTAACGCTCATCCAGCAAATTATCCGCGCCCGCAAAAATGGCCGTGCGCCATTTAGCGTTCCAGGCATGCGTATACTGTAACTTTACACTTAACAGGTGGAAAGCGTCCGCCTTGTCGGTGTTCGCGTCATTCAGCCAGGTGTAGCTGTTGTATTGATAGGTAAGGAACAATCCAAGCGCTTTTATTATGCTGAAATCGGCCGTGGCCGCAACCGTATGCGCAGGCGTACCGGGCAATGCGTTTCCGTCGTATACTTTATCCTGTTGACGGAAATCGTCGTACCGGAAATGATGATAGGTGTAAGCCCCGCGAAGCGCCAGCAGTGAATTGACGCGGTATAACAGCAGCGCTTCGAAACCTTTCTGCGTGGCCGCGCCCGCATTCTCGAAATAATCCGCGCCCGCAGCATCGCGCCGTTGCACGATCGCATCCTGCAACTGGAACCAGAACACGTTCACATCGTACCAGAAACCGTTCTTCCCGCCGCCGCGAACACCGGCTTCGTAATTCCATCCTTTCTCCGCCTGCAAAGTAGTGTTGATCACGCTGGTGCTGGGCAGCAGCTCCGCCACCGTGGGCGGGCTGAAACCTTTGGACACGATGGCGTACACGTTCGCCCATGCGTCGAACTGCTTCATTACCGCCAGTCTTGGCGCCCATTCGTTTTTGTAACGGCTCGTGAAACGGAACACCGGCGTTTCGGACAGTCTTGTAAAAGCCGTGCGCGTATTGTTCATGCTGATGCCCGCCGTGACAGTCCAGCCATGCGGCAGCAGCAGCTCCGGCTGCAGGAAAAGCGAATAGAGCGTATTGTCGATCTCGTCGTCGGTTTGCAGAACGCCCGGCTGGCCGCCGGCATTCGTAAATACTTTCGTGGAAAAATTGCCGTGCTGCGCTTCCGCGCCCGCCAGCACGCGCAGTATGGAACGGGAATACGTAAACACCGTTCTGCCGCCGAAATGCGGCTCTCGGCGTTTTTCAAAATTGCGGATGGCCGGGTTCTTCACCGTGCTGAACGCGCCGTAAACGCCTGTAGTCTGCTGCCAGTGGTCGTTCCAGCGGTAACTAAACGACGCGCCGCCCCAGATCGTCTGCTGGCGGATGGCGGCATGCGCGTCCACGGCAGAAGGGAAACCGCCGCCCGCGGGCCTTGCCTGCTCCGGGTCTGCTTCGAATTGCGCGAGCGTGAGCCCGCCCGGCGTTTCGTAATACAGGTCGCCGTATAATACATGTCCTTCGAAACTGGCTTTGGCATTGGGTTTCCAACGTCCTCCCCAACCCGCTACTTTCCGGTTCATATAGGTCTGCATGCGATAACCGTTCGATTCCTGCCAGCTGAGCAAAGCCTGCTGCCGGAATTTTTCATTCCCCCAGCTGCCCTTACCCGATAATAAATGACTGCCAAAGCTGCCGCCCGTATAGCCTGCGGAAAACCGTTCCTGTCCACCGAAATCGCTGTCCGCCAGCAGCACGCCGCCGGTGCCTGCGCCATAGAGACTGCTGCCGGGGCCTTTCAGTATTTCCATACCGGTAAAATTGCCGACGGCGAACTGGTTCAGATAAGTATTGCCGCCAGGATCGGTAAACGGCAGGCCGTTGTAATACATCTTCACATTCCGCACCCCGAAAGGCGAACGCAAAGAGCTGCCGCGGATATTGAGCCGGTAGCTG
>JBQCFV010000420.1:0-2466 GCA_051958695.1 Chitinophaga sp.
GGCGATAATGATGCCGCCTTTTTTAAGGCCTTTCAGGTTGGCTTTAAGGGCGGCTGCGTTCATCGCCACGAGTACGTCGCAGGCATCGCCGGGGGTGAATATACGGTTGGAAGAAAAATGAAGCTGGAAACCGGATACCCCTGGCAGCGTGCCTTGCGGGGCGCGGATCTCGGCCGGGAAGTCAGGGAAAGTGCTCAGGTCGTTGCCGATCAGGGCGGTGTTGTTGGAGAACTGGGTACCGGTAAGCTGCATCCCATCCCCGCTGTCTCCCGCAAATTTTATCACTACATCCTCTAACTGCTGGATCGTTTTATTGGACATTGACTGGATCTTTATGATTAGGTATATAAGTCTGTAAAATTAGGGAATCGGCCTTAAAGTTCCGCCGCCCCTCCGGGCGCAAAAGTACACAAACTTAGTAGACTTTTAATAAAAAATCCCCGGCCTGTCATGGCTGCGGGCGCGAAAGGGCTTCCGGCAACGCTTACAGCTGTTTGTTTGGCAATATATTTGTTGCTTTCCCTCGCCGCGGGAAAAGTCCTGCATCATGCTCTTTGTTTTGCGATCCGGCCGCTTTAACGGTCACGGTTATACGAAAACTACTCGTTTGAGTAATCCCCGCAAACCCTGATTGTTAAAGGTTTTATAAAGAATTGTTAAAGGCCCGGTTTGACCTCTTTCGGCATGGTGTTTGCAAAATTCACCGGAAGACGAAACATTCAAAAAAACTGTCCGCTTATAGAGACCATTATTTACTTGAACCATTCTTTATTATTAAACCTTTTAAAAATTGTATGCTATGAAAAAAGCAAAATTAAGCCTGTTGGCAGTAGCAGCCGTAGCTTTCGGCGCATTCGCATTCAAAGGATTCGACGGTTCTATTTCCGGTAAAGTAGTACCCGCAGACGGCGCTACCGAAGCCTGGGCCGTATCCGGTACCGACACGCTGAAAACAGCCATAGCCGATGGCGCCTTTTCTTTCGCAGCTGCGAAAGCCGGCACCTACACCGTGATCGTTGACGCAAAAGAACCGTTCAAAGATGCAACTATCACCGACGTGAAAGTTGAAGACGGTAAAGCAACCGATCTCGGTGAAATCAAATTAGCGCAATAGTTGGTTTTCATAGGGGTTAATCAAGCCGGTCTCTGACGCGTTCAGAGGCCGGCTTCCTTTTTTGGGCATGCCCGGAGGCTTTTTTTGAAGCCGCCTGGGGGTGCCCTTCCTTTTTTCCGTCATAAAAGAAAGTCACCATTGTGGCTTACCCCTAAAACACTTTTTGTATGAAAATGACGGTTAAAAAAGAAACAGCATTTACCTATGGCGGCCTCGGCGCCGGTCTTTTACTTTGCCTGCTGGCCATCTTCGGCATCATCCTTTCCGGCTGCAGCCGGGAAAACTTTTACGGCTCCGGCCAGGTAATCACCGAAGAAAGGGCGGTAGAGCGTTTTGAAGAAGTGGCCATCGAAGGCCCGGTGGAAATGCACATCAGCCAGGGCGCGCAATTGCCGGTGAAGATCGAGGCGGAAGACAATGTGATGCGCATCATCGAAACGTACGTAAGCGGCAGCACGCTCCGCGTGAAGATCCGCAACGGCGTGAACCTCAAACGGTTCAAACCCATCCACGTATATCTTCAAACCGAAACCTGGAAAAGGGTGCACTTTTCCGGCTCCGGCTCGCTGAACGGCCCGGACACCATCCACGCCAGCCAGTTCACCTACGAGATCAGCGGCAGCGCGGACGCACGCCTGAAGCTGAACGCCAACGAGGTGCGCACTTATGTGAACGGCTCAGGCAACCTCATGCTGGAAGGAAAGTCCAACGCCTATTTCTCCGAGATCAACGGCAGCGGAGACCTCGGCGCGCAGGAATTTCAGACCGCCTCGGCGGACATCCACATAAACGGCTCCGGCGAACAGACCATCTGGGTCACCGGCCGCCTCGACGCAAGGATCAACGGCAGCGGCAACATCCGCTACAAAGGAACGCCCGGCACGGTGAACGTAAAGGTCGCCGGCTCCGGGAAGGTCATAAAGTTATAGGCACATTCATTTCATGAAAGCAACCGCACTACTGTCACATCCAGCCCTTGTCATGAATGCCCGCGCCGGGAACCAGCATAAAGGCTATTTTTGCACCATGCCCGAAAACGCACGGTTACAAAGCCTCCTGCAGGAAGATGAGCGCCGGTTCATGGAGGAGCTTTTTAAAACATATTTCCCGCTGGTCTGCAAGTCCATTTACCGGCTGGTGCCGGACATGGCTACCGCCGAAGACCTGGCGCAGGAAGTGTTCATCAAGATATGGAACCGCCGCGAACAGCTGGGCGAGGTGTATTTCAAAGCATACCTGCACCGCGCCGCGGTAAACATGGCGCTCGACCACATCGACAAAAACAAACGCCGGGGCGGCAATCACCAGGAGCTGAGCCCCGCCGTGGAAGACCTCCGCAGCACCGCCCCCGC
>JBQCFV010000421.1:0-3971 GCA_051958695.1 Chitinophaga sp.
CCCTGAGTTTCATGCCGCGTTTTCTCATCCATGGAAGCGTGCCGAAAGAGTAGCCGATGTTGACGGATTTCAGTCTCAGGTAAGCGCCGTCTCTCATCCAGAAGGTGGAGCCGCGTGAGTTGTTGTTGCTGTAGTCTATCGTCGGCCTCGGGTACTTCGCGCCCGGGTTTTCGGGCGTCCAGTAGTCATTAAGATAAGCAAAACTATTGTTTACTTCCGCCCTGAAAAACACCATCGCTTCTTCGCCCAGCATGATGGTGCGTTTGCCCGCTCCCTGGAAAAAAATGTTGGCATCGAAATTTTTCCAGCGCAGCTCGGAAGAAAACCCGAACACCATCAGCGGCGCGCCGGAGTTATTGCTGATCTGCGTCTGGTCCGCTTCGGTCACTTCCCCATCGCCGCTGATATCCGCATACCTGATATCGCCTACGCTCGGTTTGGAGCCGAACTGGTTCAACCAGTCGTCTACCTCCTTCTGGTTCTGGAACAGGCCCATGTCCACATACCCCACCATGGCGTTCAGCGGACGGCCCAGGCTGTTCTGGTAATCGGCGATGCCTTCAGGCACGTCCAACCGGGTGAGTTTGTTGGTGGCATACGAAAAGTTGGCCCGGAAATTATACCCGAAGGAATTGATGTTCCCGCGGTAGGAAAGCGTTACTTCCACGCCTTTGCTTTTCATTTCCGCGTAGTTTTCATCCGGCAGCCTGCGGCCGAACGTGGCGGGGGTCGACAAAATGCGCGGCCTCAGCATGTCCCTGGTGGTCCGGAAAAAATAATCCGCTTCTATGCCCAGGTGGTTATTGAAAAGCGTTGCGTCCAGACCTATGTTTTTTGAGACCAGTTTTTCCCAGGTAAGATTATAATTCGGGAAAACGCCGGAAACAAGATTGATCTGGGATTCGTTCTCTATTACCGGTGGAAAAAAATCCGGCCAGATGTTGGGATATTTTCCCTGCATGTAGGTATAGGAATCCATGAACTGAAAGGACGAGATCTTGTCGTTCCCCGTTTCACCTACGGAAGCGCGCAGCTTCAGGTTGTCGATAAAATCGAAGGCTTTTGTTTCCTTAAAAAAAGATTCTTCCGATATTCTCCAGCCAGCCGATACCGCGGGAAACAGGCCCCATCTTTGGGATTCCGCAAACCGGTAAGAACCGTCTCTCCTGGCAGACGCTTCCAGCAGGTACCTGTTATCATAGCCGTAGTTCAATATCCCTACAAAAGACCGACGGGCGTCTCCGATGGTGGAGGTGCCGGAAAGCGACTGTTCCAGCGGCCCGCTGGCGTTCAATTCGTCTTTTATGGACGATACGAAGTCCCGCTTCAGCCCGCCCATCATAAAGCCTTTGTTTTCCAGCTGCTCGTACAATGCGACCGCGGAAACATTATGCCGGCCAAATTGCCGCGCATAGTTCAGCGAAGCGTTTATGGTAAGCTGGTTGGCCTCGCTCACGTTCTGGTCGAGCTGCGTTTTGTTCAGGTTGTTGACGTTGATCAGGCTTGCTTCCCCATTGTCTTTATACACCATGTAGGGCGTGTTGAATACTTTGTGGAAGGTGGAATTCCGGATGATGGAAACCGTGCCTTTCAGGCTGAGACCGGTTGTGATCACGTCCAGCTTCTGCTCGGCATTGAGCGTGGCGCCGAATGTTTCGATGCGGTTCCTGTCGTACCCGGTTTCGCTGATTTCAGCGACAGGATTGGGCTGGCCGTTGACGTAATTGAACTGCCCGGAAGCGTTGTACGGCCTGTAGATGGGCGCGGCCTGTATGGCATGCATAAAGATGGGGTAAGCATCCAGGCCGGCGGCGTTGGTGTTGGCTCTGCTTGCATCTATGTTCAACCCTACTTTCAGCGTGTTGCTGATCCGCGCGTCCACATTGCTCCTGAGATTATACCGTTGGTAGTTGTACTGGTCCCACATCCCCTGCTGGTTCGTATAACCCAGGGAGGCGAAGTAGGTCACCGCTTCCGTGCCGCCGTTTACGGACAGGTTGTGCTGGCTCAGCATGCTGTTGCCTTTAAAGGTTTCCTTAAACCAGTCCGTGCTGTTCGTTTTAAAACTTTCCAGCTGTTCCGCCGTAAAAAATTTGCTTGCCTGCGATGGGTTGGCGGGGTCGAACCCAGCATTCAGCTGGGCCTGGTTGCGGGCGGCGCCATATTCGTACGCGGTCATCATGTCCGGGTATTTCGTAGGCCTTTCAATGCCGGTGGAAGCGCTGTAGGAGATCGACGGCTTGCCGATCTGCCCGCGCTTGGTAGTTACCAGTATCACGCCTCCCACGGCCCTGGCGCCGTATACGGCCGTAGCCGATGCGTCTTTCAGGATGGAAATGCTGGCTACGTCATTCGCGTCTATATTGCCAAAATCCTCTCTCACCACACCATCCACGAGGATCAACGGTCCCGGTTCGTTCACCGAGCTTCTGCCGCGGATCTGTATCCAGGCGCCGGTGCCCGGCCGGCCGGATTGCGTGGTGGCCAGCACGCCGGTAACGCGCCCCGCCAATGCGTTCGTGAGGTTGGAGGTAGCGGTCTGTTTCAGCTCGTCTCCCGAAACGGTGGAAATAGAACTGGTAAGGTTCGCCCTCGTTTGCGAGGTATATCCTTTGATCACCACTTCGTCCAGGCCGCGTACATCTTCGGCCATGGTAACGTCTATCCGCTCCCGGCTGTTCACGGGTATGCGCTGGGTTTTATAGCCCACGATGGAAAATACCAGCACGCCGTTCGCGGGAACGGTAATCGTATAGCTGCCGTTTTCGTCCGTTATGGTATGTTTATTAGAACCTTCGATCAATACGGTAACGCCTGGCACCTTCCCTGATTTTTCGGACACCGTTCCCTTCACTGTAATGTCCGCTACCGGCCCGGCTTTTGCCGGATGCGTTTCCCTTGCACCTGCCAGCACCCGGCCGCAGCCGGCGATAACAAGAAGGGAAAATATAAATGCAGCTAGTCTGTTTTTCATAATTTTTTTTTGATGAATGCGAACAATGTTTGTACGGGTTGATCCAGAGCTCGGCATCATCCGCCTGGAAATTCGGGCTCCAGTTATCCCCTATATCCTGTGGCCTGTCCATCATGAAACCGATCCTGGCCGTTCCGCCGGTCACGGTAAAGTCGACACTCAGCTGCGTGTAGCCGTTGTTGCCGCCTACGGCCTTCCTCACATCCGCCCCGCCGCCGTTGGCCACCAGGTACATGCCTTCCATGTCAGTGGAGCTGATCCAGACCTTATACGTGTATTTACCGTCTTCCAGTCCGGTGATCTGCTGGGTAACGGAACCCACATAAGCCAACTCGTATTTGTGCCCGTTCCCGGGGTCTACGGAAGGCGTCCAGAAAAGCAGGCAACGGGTGCCTGATTTCGGGCTTTCAGCGATAAAAAAGCCGCCCCATCCCGGGCTGCCGGGATAACTTATCTTCACCGGTTCCCAGCCTGTAACCACGTAACTGTCCTTGGGGTCCATTTCAAAGCCCGGGTTGGCGATTGTGATCATTTCCGGCGCCGTTAGCTTGGGCACCCTGATGCTGATCGTTCTTGTATTTTCGTTACCCGTTGTACTTTTAGCGGTCAGCACCACGTTATACCTGCCGTTCGCCGCATACAGGTGCACGGGCGATTCTTCGGTGGAAACGGGGCTTCCGTCACCAAAGTCCCAGGTAAAGGAGATGCCGTTCACGGATTGATTGGTGAATTTTATTTTCAGCGGGTTGGCCGGATCTTCCGCATAAGAGAAGTTGATCTGGGGAATGATGTCCACCGGTTTGGTGGTTACGGTCTGTTCTTTGGTGGATTCGGCGCCGGTAACGCTTGTTACCTTCAATGTGATCGTATAATCGCCGGGAGTGGCGTAGGTATGCGTGGGCTCCGCTTCGTCGGAAACGGCGCTGCCGTCGCCAAAATCCCAGGCGATGTTTTTGGCGTTCTTCGATTTGTTGGCCAGCTTCACCGTGAGGTTGTT
>JBQCFV010000422.1:0-8871 GCA_051958695.1 Chitinophaga sp.
GACGGTAAATACTGTACCCTCGCCGGGCGTACTGTTCACCAGCAGCTCGCCATTGTTGAGCCGCGTAAATTCCAGGCAGAGCAGCAGCCCCAGCCCGCTGCCTCTTTCGCCGCCGGTGCCGTAAGCGGGAACCGTACGCAGGGAAAACAGCTCGCCCATCTTCTCGGGCGCAATACCGGTGCCTTCGTCGCGCACGGTGATGGCAACCGTATCGCCGGACTGCGTGGCCGCCAGGTGGATCTGTCCGCCGGGATGGCTGAACTTGATCGCGTTGCTCAGCAGGTTGCGGAGCACTACGGCCACCTGTTCCCGGTCGGCATAGAGGTAAATGTCTTCCGGCAGCTCGTTGGTAACCCGCAGCGACTTGCCTTCGATGCCGGGAACAAACACCTGGAGGATCTCTTCCGCCAGCGGCGCGGGCGCGAAATGTTCGGGTGTGGTCCTGATACCGCGCATCTGGCCCATGCTCCAGCGCAACATATTATCAATGGAACCGCCGAGGTGATGCACTTTTTTATGCAGCTCTTCCGCGGCTTCCAGCATATTGCCTTCGGTGTATTCGCCTTTGCGGAACATGTCCAGCAGCAGCTCCAGCGTAGCCAGCGGCCCCCTGATATCGTGCGCGATCACGGAGAACAGCTTTTCTTTATCGCGGTTCAATGCAGCGAGCGCCTGGCGTTTGGCTTCCATTTCCTGCTGGTAGTCCGCATGCACCTGTTTAAAATAAGCCAGCGCGAGGATGGGGAACAGCAGTGCGCAGATAACGTTGAACATGATGCGCTGGGCGGGCACCTGCAGCTGGTCCAGCTCCGCGGGCGCGGTGAAATGCACGGCCACGAAGGCGGAAATGGTGACCAGCGACAGCGATACGATCAGCCACACGTTGTCGTACACGAGGATGGTAATGATGAGAATGTTCAGCAGGAAATATTCCGTGCCGTTGCGGTACAGCAGGGCCGCGGCCGTATATATCATGATGCCGGAAACGATCAGCAGCAGCCTGGCGCTGAGATAACGGCGGTGATGATGCAACCATAGCACGCCAAGACTGATCGTAATGCTCAGGCCGTTGATGGCGCTGAGCAGGTAACGTTCCTGCACGATGTTCAGGATGCAGAAATACAGCATGCACGGTACCCAGGGAAGGGCCAGCAAATTCAGCAGCCGCGTACGCCGCACTTCGATGAACGGCATGCCCGCGCGCACACCGACATTGACGACGCGCTGGAACAGGCTGGTGAATGGTTGCGGGGAAAATGCCGGCATGGATGCAAAGATAAACATCCGGGGCAAACCCGCGCTATAATTGCGGTGGGAAGGTTTTGCAATAAGCCGGACTATCCTTAGATTGCAGGTCAGATTTCCACGTAAACCCTTGTCTTCATGCTCAAACTTCTGAAAGCGGCCACGGTGCTGCTGTTGCTGGCAGGTTCCATGCTTCTGCCGGGAAATTCCATGATCACGGCCAAATGCACTACCGGCCCGACTGTACGCCCGGTCAAAGCGCCCCGTTTCAAAGTGCTGGTGCTGGCGGAAGCCGGCGGTCATCACATCGCCTTTACCCGCGCGGCAAAGCCCTGGCTCGATCAAATGGCGGCGGACAGCAATTTCAGTATTCAGTACATACAGCATACCGACCTGGTAAACGAAAAGTTCCTGGCGGACTTCCGGTTGTTCATCCAGCTCGATTACCCGCCTTATGCCTGGAAACCCGAAGCGGCAAAGGCTTTCGAAGCATATATCAATAAAGGCAAAGGCGGCTGGATCGGTTTCCATCATGCCACGCTGCTCGGGGAATTTGACGGGTTTCCCATGTGGCAGTGGTTTTCCGACTTCATGGGCGGTATCCGTTTCAAAGATTATATCGCGGCGTTCGCGAAAGGGAAGGTGAAGGTGGAAGATGCGGCGCACCCCGTGATGAAAGGGATCGGGAAGGATTTCTGGATAGAAAAGGAAGAATGGTATACTTACGACAAAAGCCCGCGGCCCAATGTGCACGTGATCGCCAGCGTGGATGAAAATACCTATTCCCCCGGCACCGCAAAAAAAATGGGCGACCATCCCGTGATCTGGAGCAACCCGCGCATGCCGGGCAGGAACGTCTATATTTTTATGGGGCATTCCCCGGAGCTGTTTCAGAACCCCTCGTATGTAAAGCTGTTCAGGAACGCGGTCAGCTGGGCGTCGCAGCGGTAATGCTGTTAATATATTTTTTTCGGAAACGGTAAAACCGGAAATTTACAAGGACAAAAAATCATCAAAATGACAACAGAACAGATCGCGCAACGCCTCGTGGATTACTGCCGTAAAGGCGATTTTGAAACGGCGCAAAAAGAGCTTTTCGCGGAAGACGCAGTTAGCACCGAACCATATGCCACGCCCGATTTTCCCAAAGAAGAAAAAGGACTGGCCAACATTCTCGAAAAGGGCCGCAAGTTCGGCTCGATGATCGGTGAAATGCATGAGATCACTTTGAGGGACCTGGTTGTAACGGGCAATGTGATCGCATTCGTAATGGGAATGGATGCGACGATGAAAGGTAAGGAGCGCGGAAAATGGGAAGAGCTTTGCGTATACGTGGTGAAAGACGGGAAGATCGTTTCCGAACAGTTCTTTATGTAGAATGGCATGAGCCGTTCCACGTTTTACGTAACAGAGATGTTGTACGATGAGCGCTGATGCGAATGAGAATTATGCTGCGTTCAGCTCGGCAACGGAAACCACGCAAACGGGTAAACGAATTTTGTGCAAACGATTGCCAATTTTTACGCGAATCACACCGCAAATTGTAAAATGTTTCCCGCAACCGGTAACCATTTCTTCTCATACTTCGCACGTATAGGCGTAACGGTTTAAAAAGAAAAAAATAATTCCCGGCAGAAAAACTCCCCCAGCCAACCCCGGGGTATAAACGACCGTATATAATTTATGCCGCCTGGTGCAAATGAATACAAAGAAAGGGTAATATTTGCGCAGGTGAGGCCGTTTTTCTACCGGATTACGGCAAAAAACAGCCTTTCCGTGTACAATTTCTAAAAGGCCATAAACCTTTACTGATAAAGGATTGAGTACTATTTTGTTAATGAAATGAATAACAAAAACGCACAAATCCATAAAATGCTTGAAATTTTTTATTTCAATCGATTGTTTTTTATACATTTGTTAAAGCAGAAGTGGGTGAATCCAAAATCTTCACTTTAAACATCAATACGGAAACAGAAAACTAAACAGAAACAATTCAAATCAAGCTTTTCCACGTATGTCGCCAAACAAACGAAAACCGTTTCATATGTAAATAAATGCAAACGTTTGCATTCCAGGGACCGCATTTGTCCGATTGCCCGAGCGCATAACCGGGCATATGTCTTTTTATTGCTGATACTTCTCAAACCAAGCGTTATGTTCAAACACTCACCTCCCATCGTACGCAGGCTTCCCTTCAAGTGTTTCTGCATGTTGCTGCTCGCCGCGGCATTCATTGCGAACACGGCGAAGGCGCAACAGACCTATGCCGTCACCGGCCGCGTAACAGACGAAACAAACAATCCGCTCCCCGGCGTAAGCGTGGCCGTAAAAGGTACCACGGCCGGCGCAGCAACGGATGCCAATGGCAATTTCAACATCAAGAATGCGCCGAACGCCACCGGCATCCTCGTGCTTACTTTTATGGGCTACGCCACCCAGGAAGTAGCGTACACCTCCGGCAAAGCCGTGCTCGTATCGCTCAAAACCGATCAGAAAGCGCTCGGTGAAGTAGTGGTAGTGGGCTACGGCACGCAGAAAAAAGTAAACCTCGTTGGTGCGGTTTCGGCCGTGAAAGTGGACGAAAAGATCACCAACCGTTCGCTGCCCAACGCCTCCTCCGCACTGTCAGGCCTCGTGCCCGGCCTCGCGGTAAGCCAGTCTACCGGCATGGCCGGCCGCAACGGCGCCGCGCTGGTGATCCGCGGTCTCGGCTCGGTGAACAACGCCAACCCGCTGGTAGTAGTGGACGGTATGCCCGATGTGGACATCAACCGGCTTAACATGAACGACATCGAAAGCGTGTCCGTGTTAAAAGACGCGACCTCTGCTGCGGTGTACGGTTCGCGCGCGGCCAACGGCGTTATCCTCATCACCACCAAATCCGGTAAAGGCCAGAAAAGAACGGCCATCAATTTCAACGGCACCTTCGGTCTTCAAAAACCGACCCGCGCCTACGACTTTATGGCGGATTATGCCCGCGGCCTCACGCTTCACCAGCGCCAGGCTTCTACCGGCACTTCCCGTTCCAACTGGCGTTTCAAAGACGGTACCATCGACCAGTGGATGGCGCTCGGCATGATCGATCCCCTGGCTTACCCGAACACGGACTGGTGGGACGTGATCATCCGCGACGGGCAATTGCAGAACTACAACCTTTCCGCCTCCGGCGGCAACGAGCAGTCCAACTTCTTTATGTCCGTTGGTGTGATCGATGAAAAAGGCCTCCAGATCAACAACGATTACAAACAATACACCGCCCGCTTCAGCTACGACTACAAAGTGCGCAAGAACATGAACGCCGGCGTGAAATTCAACGGCAACTGGTCCAAATCCGTGTTCGCGCTGGAAGACGGTTTTACCGACGACAACTCCACCAACACCGCGGGTTTCGACATGCAGTACGCCATCGCGGGCATCACGCCCTGGGACCCGGCTACCGACCGCTACGGCGGTGTAATGGCCTATGGCGAGGACGTGCAGGCGTATAACCCGTATACCGTTTATGTCAACACGCTCAACCGCCTGAACCGCCAGGAAGCGAACGGGCAGGTGTATTTCGACTGGTCTCCCATCGAAGGGCTTACCGGCCGTATCGATTACTCGCTGAACTATTACAACCAGTTCCGCTGGAACGCGAACATCCCGAACCAGGCCTGGAACTTCCAGACCAATTCACCGGGCAGCCGCGTGTACGTAGGCGAGAACGCCGGCATCAGCAACAACACCAACACCGGTTATAAAACGATGATGAGCGGCCGTATCAACTACAACCGCACTTTCGCGAAGAACCACCAGGTAGCCGTAATGGCCGCTTACAGTGAAGAGTACTGGAACGAGCGTGTGCAGAACAGCAGCCGTAACGACAGGATACATCCTGACCTCCACGAAGTGGACGCGGCGCTTCCCGGCATACAGGGCGCCAGCGGCAACTCCGGCGCGGAAGGTCTCCGTTCCTACATCGGCCGCGTGAACTATACGGCGTTTGACAAATACCTGCTGGAAGCGAACTTCCGTTACGACGGCTCCTCCAAATTCCTGGACGGCCACCGCTTCGGTTTCTTCCCCTCCATTGCAGTAGGCTGGCGCTTCACCGAAGAAAATTTCATCAAGCCGATCACCGGCAAAGTGCTCAGCAGCGGCAAGCTGAGAGCCTCTTACGGCAGCCTCGGCAACAATAGCGGCGTAGGCCGTTACGAGCAGCAGTCCACGCTTTCCATGAGCAACTACATGATCGGTACCGACATTTCCAAAGGTTTCGTGTACAAAAAAATGGTGAACGCAAACCTGACCTGGGAAACCACCACCGTGTTCAACCTCGGTCTGGACCTGGGTTTCCTGGACAACAGGCTGACCGCGGAACTGGATTATTACGACCGTCTTACCACGGACATGCTGCGCCCTTCCGACCTTTCGCAGCTGCTGGCGGGCGCTTACATCGCGCCGCGGCAGAACATCGGCGAGCTGCGCAACCGCGGTATAGAAGGTAACCTGAACTGGAGCGACAGGGTAGGACAGTTCCATTACGGCCTTAACTTCAACGCTTCTTATAACAGGACGAACCTGGAAAGATGGAACGAGTTCCTGCCGAAAGGATGGGTCTACCTGGACATGCCTTACCACTTCCTGATCACTTTCCAGGACCAGGGCATCGCACGCAACTGGCAGGATATTTACAACACCACGCCGCAGGGCGCTGCACCCGGCGACCTGCTGCGCAAGGACGTGAACGGCGACGGGCAGATCACCGACGACGACAAAGTAGCATACGACAACATCCAGCGCGACCGGCCTACGGCCAACTACGCCCTCAGCGGCAACGTTTCCTGGAAAGGCATCGACGTAGCGTTCCTGTTCACCGCAGCCACCGGCCGCAAAGACTACTGGATCAACAACTACAACAACCTGAACCCGGCCGCCAGCCGTTATGCCTGGGGCTGGAACCAGTGGAACCTGCCTTTCAACTACGATAACATGGACGGCGCATGGCCCCGCCTCGGCGGCTCCGGCGTTAACCGCTCCGAAACCACGTTCTGGCTGGACAACCTGAACTACATCCGTTTCAAGAACATACAGGTGGGTTATTCCATCCCCGGCGACATCCTGAAAAAGATCGGGCTGTACAGCTTCCGGGTGTTCGCATCGGCGGAGAACATCGGTACCATTACGAAATTCCGCGGTCTCGATCCTGAGCTGACCGGCAACAGGAGCAACGCTTACCCGCTGAACAAGTCTTATTCCTTTGGTATTAATGTAGGCCTCTAAAAAGCATGAATTATGAAAAGAACACGCATTCATATAAAATTACTGGCGATAGCGGCGGGCATGAGCATCATGGCGACGGGTTGTGTGAAGAACCTGCTCGACCAGCTGCCAACCACCGAACTGGCGGACTCCGAGTTCTGGAAAACGGAAAAGGACGCCAAGATCGCGATCATGGGCGCGTATGCAGACGTACGCCCGCTGTTCGACCGTGAATATTATTTTGACGGCCTCGGCGAATTTCAGCGCACAAGGGGCAACGGCACCGTGATCAACGACGACCTGAGCAGCTCCGGCCTGCGCACGGGCAACGCATACCCTACCGGCAACTGGAACCCCGCTTCGCCTTCCGGCGGCGGCGACCGTTACGACAGGATGTTCCGCTATCTCTACGGTGGCGTGAACAGGACCAACTACGTGATCGAGAACGTGAAAAAAATGATCCCCACCGTGAACGCGGCCGCAGTACCCGAGCTGGAAAGGATCATAGGTGAAGCGCGCCTGCTGAGAGGGCTGGTGTATTTCAGGCTCATCTCCATGTGGGGCGACGTTCCGTATTTCACCCACATCGTCAATTCGCAGAACCAGTACGAGATCGCGCAGATATCGCGTACGCCGATCAAACAGATCAAGGATTCCATCTACGCGGATTTCAGCTATGCATTCGATAAGCTGCCCGATATTTCTTCCGAACCGGGCCGCCTCACAAAAGCCGCCGCTCTCGGCATGCGCGGCAAGCTGATGCTTTACTGGGCATCCTGGAACCGGTACGGCTGGCCGGAGCTGCAGGGCTTCCAGCCCAGCGGCGCTGAAGCGACGGACGCATATACCAAGGCCGCAGCGGACTTCCACGAGGTTTGCTTCAACATGGGGTACGACTTGTGGAGAGGCGGGGACCCCGGCCAGATAGACGCTTCCGGTAAAGCGGACATCCTGCCGAACTATTATTACCTGTTCACACCGGTAGCCAATCCGATCGCCAACGAAAAGCACGAGTTCCTGGTATACTTCACCCACGGCGGTACCAACACCGCGCAGGGCGAGGAGCTGATGCGCGACGTAGCGGGCCGCTCCCACGAAGGATCGCAGTGCTGGCTCACGCCGCGCTACGAAATAGCCGACCGTTACCAGCTGCTCACTACCGGCGAATTTGCGCCGCCGCTGGTGCCGCTGAACCCTTCCACGCCGGATGCGAGAACACGCGTGAATTCCGCGCTGAACCCGCAGAGCTATGAGAACAGGGATTACCGCATGAAGTCTTCCATCATGTGGGACTTCGAGCTGAGCGTAGGTTTCAACTCCCTCAAATCCACCGGCTACGTGCCTTTCATCTACAAAAGCTGGAACGTGCCCAACGTAGTGGTGAACGGCATCCAATACGCGAACACGTATAATACGGACGGCTGCAACACCGGTTACGTATACCGCAAATTCCTCCGCAACACCGCCGGCCTCGGCCGCAGCGACGGTAACTATTCTTACCCCATCCTGCGCCTCGCCGATGTGTACCTGATGTACGCGGAAGCCACCAACGCACTGAGCGGCCCTTCCGCCGATGCGATCGGCCTGATCAACAAGATCCGCCACCGCGGCAACCTGCCGCCTTTAACCGCGGCAATGACCCAGGACGAGACCGCGTTCTTCAACGCCATCGAGCAGGAGCGCATCGTGGAGCTGCTCGGCGAAGGCCAGCGTTTCTGGGACATCCGCCGCTGGAGAGCGCTTGACAGGGTATGGGGCGCACCGGGCGGGCCCGGCCGCAACCTGAAAGACACGCATGGCGACATCACCACAAGAGGCGTATTCCAGAACCAGGAGCTGAGAGCTTACCAGCGCGTATACATTTTCAGGATACCGCTCTCCGAAAGAGAACGCAATCCCAATCTTTCCCAGAACACTCCTTGGTTATAATCTAAAAAATCGACAAAGATGAAGAAATATATTGCAGTAGTTGTGATGGCGGTGAGTGCCGCGGCGATATGGACGGGTTGTAAAAAAGACAGCCCCGTGGATGAGGACGGACTGTTGATCACCACCCGCCGCGAATGTTATGTGGCGGCCTTTGATATGCTCGGTTCGGACCACCTGCTGGTAAATAAGGAAGGCGGCGTGATCGATACCACCGCGCAAACCATCCATATCGAAGTGAAGTACGGCACCGATCTCAAAAAGATCTGGCCCCGCTTCAGCCTCGCGCAGGATTGCAAGCTGGACCCGAAGATCACCACCTGGGTGGACTTTTCCGACACCGCCAATACCAAAAGCTGGACCGTTATTTCCGGCGACAGGCAGATCAGGAAGACCTACACGGTGAAAGTAAAGGTTGGCCAATAATCGTCCCAATTAAAACAAAACATCATGAACAGA
>JBQCFV010000423.1:0-5560 GCA_051958695.1 Chitinophaga sp.
GAAGCGGGGCGGTAACGCCACTGGAAACGCGTGTTGAGGTTCACGTTCTTCAGTTGCTCGTTGTATTGCATAAAGCCGGTGAAGAAGAGCGTATTGGTCATGGTAACGTCGAGCCGCGGCCCCACCAGCCAGAAATCCTGACGGCCCCAGGGCTCCGGCAGGCGGAGGTTGTTGTAGGTGGAGCTGAGCGCGATGCTTACATACGGCTGGAAGCGGTAGCCGAACTCGCCGCCGAGCGTGAGCCGTTCGCCGTCCGCATAATAGCCGCCATAGCGGGCGGAGAGCGAATAGGTGAATAAGCTTTGCGGTTTGGACACATAGTCCGCGCCCACCGTTTGCCAGCTATGCTCCGTGCCGGCGGCGAGCGTGTGCACGTTGTAGTTCAGCGGGTCGAAGGGCAGCAGCAGCTTGATATAAGTGGTGCTGGCCCATACGCTGAGCGTATTGCGCGCGCGGAATACGAGGCCGTAGTTGAGCAGCAGCTCATTGTCCGTGCGCTCCATCTTTTCGGAGAAGTAGTTCGTGGAAGTAAGCTGCGGGCCATGACTGAGCAGCGCGCCGCTTTTGGGGAAGAACAGCCGGGTGATCTGCGGCGCCAGCTTGATGTAGCCCGTGCGCGGTACATAGCCCACTTCGGCCCTGTAGTTGCTGCCCACGTATTCGTGCTGCCAGCCGATGTTCCAGTTGCGGCTGGTGTATTGCAGGTTGGCGGCATGCGCCCAGTCCTTTCCGTTCATACCGGGACTGAAGCTCTTCAGCAGCATGGCTTTGCCGGTCCAGAAATTGTTGGCCGAAGCGAGGTTGTATTCAAGCCCGAAGTTGCGGTTGAAGCGCGAGTACACGGGTTTGCCGGCTTCCACATCGTCCGGGTCGTAGTTGATGGATTCTTTGTTGATAAAAATAAAACCGAAGTTGGAGCGCGTGAACACTTTGCGCTGCAATGCGGCCACCGTGAAGTTTTGCGCGGGCAGCGCCGTTTCCGTCTGGCTGCCGGTTTGCATGTTCCTCAATCCCAGCCGCCAGTTCTTGTCCAGCTTGCCGCTCAGCCACGCGCCGAAGTGGATAGGCACGCCGCCCAGCCCGATGCGCCGCGAAAAGAACGGCCGGATGGTGCTGTACCCGAAGTTGGTGAACTGATCGCCGTTCTCCAGGAAAAACTGCCGCCGTTCGGGAAAGAACAGCTCGAAGCGGTCGAGGTTGGTTACCTGTTTGTCCACGTCCACCTGCGAAAAGTCGGGGTTTACGGTGAGGTCGAGATTAAGGGAGGAAGTAACGGCGATCTTGGCGTCAAGACCGGCGTCGCCGCGCCATTTCGTGGGTTTGCCGTTTGTATAGTCTTTGTTGATGCCGCCCAGCACATAAGGGATGAGCGAGATATTCGTGCCGGGATCGGGCGGGGGCGCGTCCCATACGAGCGTACCGGTGTAAGCGAGCGACGCGGAGGGGACTTGCCGCGGCACGGGCGCCCAGCTGCTTTTTTCGGTCGTCTTCAGATCGTTGCGGCTGAAGTTGACGCCCCAGCGCGTAATGCCTTTTTTATACCGGATGGTCTTGAAAGGGATCACCGCTTCGAACACCCATTTGTCCGGGTAGTTTTTGACCATGGAGCGCCATTTGTTATCCCAGCTCAGGTCTACCTTTCCGCCGTCGTACATCAGGCCGTCCCACTGCGCGCCCGCGGCGTTGGCGCCAAAGGAGAAGCCGTTCGTCTGGTCGTCGAAAGGGTCCATAAAAAGCAGGAAATTATCGTTTTTCAGAAAGGAGAAATCACGGCGCAGCGATTCCACCATGTAAGGGCCCGGAGCGCCGTTGTAATTGATCACGAGCAGGTAAATGTTCTGCTGGTCGTAGGTCATTTTTACGTCGGTGCGCACGTTGGCGAAGCTCGTGTCCAGGGGGAGGATCATAAAAATATCCGATGCGGAGTCCGCATCCCGCCAGGCCTGTTCGTCGGCAATGCCGTCTATTTTGATGGGAGACGTGGCTTTGCGCATGTGAAGCTGGTAAGCGTCGTTCTTTTTCTGCGCCGATACGGTAAGGGTGATCAGGCAAAGCAGCAAACATGGAATTAGTCGCACTTTCAGGTAGTTTCCGGGTTAGGCGGTAAAGTACAAAAAATAGGGGTGGGTTGTACAGGGGCTGATTAAAAATGAGGGGAGCGGTGAAAGGCCCGCTTCCGCAGTCTGCCCGGGAGCTGGCCGCCTTCTGCAGGCGGCGGCACCGGGCGGAGATGCATGGCCGCTACGGAAACAAAAGACCGGTCAATTAACGGGGAGCATCTCTGCACCGTGCTTCCGCACCTCCCTGGTTAATTGGCCGGTCCGACCATTACTTCACTGCCCTTGCGGGCGCTTTCCTGATAACACTCACAAAACCTGTCTTCACATCTCATTCCATCTGTCACACTTACATTCCTTACTAAAGTACCTTTTGCTCTGTATACTATTGTCTGATTGCCTGGTTCATCTGTCGGTTCAATGGCCTTATGATCGTATCATTGTTCCGGTTTGATGACGCAAAAATAATACGGCGCGCAACGGTGATCTATGATAAATATCATCCCCGGGTGTG
This sequence comes from Chitinophaga sp., assembly GCA_051958695.1. Classification (GTDB taxonomy): domain Bacteria; phylum Bacteroidota; class Bacteroidia; order Chitinophagales; family Chitinophagaceae; genus Chitinophaga. The sequence continues at coordinate 2,572 of JBQCFV010000423.1, forward strand.
GTGAAATACCATTATATGATGAGCGGTAATATGCGCGATTATTTTTCGTGTCAGTTCCACACTTTATTAATAATTAGAAATATTTTTATTGTGATGAAAAGGGGGGAGGATAATTGGTTTTCAATGGTATGGAGTAGTTGTGTGTTATAACGCACATCATAACAGGGAATTTCTAATATTAAGTGTTGAACTTGTTTTAACATTTTATTAGCGCTTTCGCTGCTTCATTCGCGGGAAGCAATTCATGTATGTGAAAAATGTGCGGGACCTGAATGTTTTTCCTGCTAATCCCGGAATAAACATGCATATTTGAGCCGCTATGAAAGTTATTATCAGCCCGGAAACACCGCAAGACCAATCTGCCATTTATTCGATAAACGCCGCCGCATTCGGCCAGGAAAACGAAAGCAGGCTGATCGACCTATTGCGTGGCAGCGAACATTTTATCCCTGAGCTGAGTCTCGTGGCCCGGGCGGACGGCGGGCCCGTAGGTCATATCCTTTTTACAAAGCTGAAGATCGCGGGGCCTGAAGGCGTAACGTATTCCTCGCTGGCGCTGGCGCCCATGGCGGTTTTGCCTTCGCTGCAGCAATCGGGCATCGGTTCGCAGCTGGTACGCACGGGGCTGCAACGCGCTACGGAGCTGGGGTACAGCTCGGTGATCGTATTGGGGCACCCGCGCTATTACCCGAAGTTCGGTTTTGCGCCGGCATCGCGCTGGGGCATCACCACGGCATACGAAGTGCCGGACGAAGCGTTTATGGCCATCGAGCTGAAACCCGGCGCGCTGGAAGGGCGTGCGGGCGCGGTGGTGTATCCTGATGCGTTTGGAGAAGTGTGATCGATCGGCACTGATGTGCCGGATGAAGCGTTTATGCCATCACGTTGGCAGGCGGCGCGTCCGATCAATCCTGTTCAACCGGAAAAGACGCCGCCCGCGCAAACTTGCCATAAGGCTGCAGTCCCGTCAGCTCGCCCAGCGCGTTCAGCGAATCGAGCTTGTAAAAACATTTGTATTGCGCCCATACGCAGCTTCTTCTCACATACAGCGAATCGTCGTCGAGAATGGCGACGTTGCCCGCCAGGTAATACCGCGCGCCGTAGTGAAATCCCCCGGGGTATTGGCGGTTCATGAATACATACACGTCGCTATGCGGCACCTGGGAAGTTACCCGGTAACGGTCCAGCGAATCGGTCCAGCGGATAGCGTATTTATAACGGCCAGCCGTGTCAGCGGTGTGAGATATGCTGTCGGTCAGCGAATACGTGAGCAGCCGCATCTGTACCATCGAATCCAGCAGCGGCTCTACGTCGCGGGTGCCGGTGGCGAGCACGGAGTCGGGAACGCTTACGACGGTGTAGGGCAATGTGCTGTCGTAGCCGCGGATGGCGCCTTTGGCTTCTTCGCCGAGCAGCTGGTATTCTCTGCAGTCGGGCATGTTGCAGGCATACAGGACAGCGCCGGTCAACAAAGCGCAGAAGGTTGTTTTTGTCATGCGTGGAGGGGGTTTGGGATCAAAAGGTACGATATATTTTATTGCGTGGTTTCGATACAAACCAGTTTGCCGTCCATGGAAGAGGCGAGCACATGCCGTTTGTCTATGGGCTGCACGGTGTTCACAAGACAGTTGGAGAATTTGTGTTTCCACCGCAGGGCGCCGTCATGCGCGCTTACTGCGTACACTACGCCGGATTGTCCGGCCACGTACACCACGCCGTCGTATTCATTGATGGGCGTCGGGCATATCTCATAACCCATTTCCACCGGTGACTGCCAGAGCAGTTCCCGCTGCGCGCCGGCCGCGTTCAGCGCAATGAGATGGCCCTGCATCGTTTTGGCATAGATGCGCTGGCTGTCCGCCGAAATGCCCATGGACTCACGCACGGAATGCAGCGGGTCCCGGAAACGCCATCGCTCTTTTCCTGTTCCGGCATCCAGCACGGTCATGTATTTATCCGGCGACACGAACCAGAGTTTGCCGTCGTACGCTACCGGCCAAATGGCGGCGGGGGAAAGCATGCGGCTGGCGGGGCCGTTGGTCCACGTCCATACTTCGCTGCCGGTTTGGGCGTCCAGCGCGTAGAACATGTTGCCCCACGAGCCGAAAAATACTTTGCCGCGATATACGAACGGCTTTGTCTCCACAAAACCTTTCACGCTGTCGTACCGCCAGGCCTGTTTGCCGGTAGGGATGTCGAATGCCTGGCAATGCCCGTCGGAACCGGCTATGATGGCCAGCTGACCGGCCAATGCGGGGCTGGAAACGATCGCTTTGCCGGTGTTCTTTTTCCATACGGGTTTGCCGTTGCGCAGCCGCAGGCAATACACGAACCCGTCCGTGCAGGGAACGATCACGTATTGGCCGTACACGAGGGGAGTGGCGTATATTTTTCCGCCCGCGGAAAACGTCCAGCGGTGTTTGCCGGTTTCCAGCGAAGCCGCTTTTACGTCGCCGTTGGTATTGGTATAGATCACCATGCCGTTGGCAACGGCTACGGCGCTGCCCATATCGCCGGCTTCCTGTATCTGCCATTTTATTTTTGTCGAAGGGAAAGAGTCGTTCACGGCGTAAGACGGCCGCGGCGGACGGGGCATCCAGGAATGCCCTGCAAGCGCCACGATATGCCAGGCGGGCAGCGTGGCGCCGCCGGGCCTGCGTTCGTTGAATACAATAGATCCGCTGGTTACGCTGATGATGTTATACCCGCCGGTGTCCGCCTTTGCGCGGAGGTTGGAGCGGCACATCACGCCGGGAATGCCTTCCCAGGTGTAGGCGTTGTTGGTATGACCATGACCGCAAAGCATCACTTTTACATTCTGGCCGCGAAGACGGTCGAGCACGTCGTACCAGTTGTTCAGCCCGTCGTCCTGCGGGTAGTGGTTGATATAGATCAGGGGCTGGCGGCTGTCCTGTTTTTTGAGCTGTTCGTCCAGCCACACGAGGTTTTCCCTTGGCACCTGGCCCGGGCCCATGCGCATGTTAGGGCC